>JAZRET010000267.1:0-15975 GCA_045660945.1 Congzhengia sp. | reverse complement strand
GATCGGTAAAAAAGACGGCGTCGATTCTATTGTATTATCAGGAAGACATGCTGTAGAAGAAGGCGTGAAACTATTTGTTGAAAACGGCCACAGAGAGATTGCTTTTCTTGGCGAGAAACTAACGAAAACTAAATTGAACTTGTTCCGCGATGCAATGAACAAATTTGATATCCCGATTTTAGATGCATACATTTTCGTAGGAGAAGAACGATTTGAAGAAGCCGGATATGTTGGAATGAACCAACTGCTTTCACTTCCAAATCCGCCAACGGCAGTTTTTGCGGCATATGATGATATAGCATTGGGGGCAATGCGGAGTATAGCAGAGCACGGACTGAACATTCCCGGGGATATTTCCATGATTGGTATGGATGACAATAAAGAAAATCCGTATTTTCATACTGCGCTTACGTCCATAACATCCTATAACGAAGATTTTTGCGAAATTGTGGTGGATTTAATCTATGACAGAATGCAGAAAGGAAATGTCGAATGTTTCAAAACCATTCGGGTTTCATCGGTGCTTATCAAAAGAGATTCTGTTGGAACGGCGAAGAAAATAAAACGATGAAATAACATTGCAAAAAGTGTACTATTTTATACAAAAAAAGCGTGATTTTGACATTGACTTTTAACGCGGGTTGGTGCTAAAATATTAGATAGATATAAAAAATTTTTACATAAAGAGGTGCAAGTATGAAAGTTAAGTTTTTAAATGCAGAAAACTTATTAAAAGGTATCGGCTATGTGGCAGATGACCTTGGCATCACCATCACAGATGGCGACGCAGATTTGGTTGTTACTGTGAACGAGGCAGAAAAAGCAACTGTAAAGGTAAAACTTTCAGGCAAAGAGGCCACCATCACTTACGGTGACGGTAAAGCAAGATTCTTCAGAGGTCTTGCAATGCTCATTAACTGGGTGAAAAAAGGCGAAACCGAAAAAGAAAAAGAAGAAAACCCGATCTTTACATCAAACGGTGCGATGGTGGATATGTCCAGAAACTCCGTTATGAACGTAAAGAACATTAAGATTTACTTTAACAAAATGGCGCTCATGGGTCTTAACATGTATATGCTTTATACAGAAGACACCTACGAAATCGAAGGAAGACCGTACTTTGGTTATATGCGTGGACCTTACACCAAAGCGGAACTCAAAGAACTCGACGCTTACGCATTAGAACTCGGTATCGAACTCATTCCGTGTATCCAGATGCTCGGCCACCTCGGCACACATCTTCGTTGGGATGCAACCTACATTTATAAAGACACAGGCTCTGAACTTTTAATCGGCTCAGATGAAACCTATAAACTCATCGACGATATGTTAAAGGTTGTAACAGAATGCTTTACTTCAAAGCGCATCCATATCGGTATGGATGAAACGGTTACTGTTGGTACAGGCAGCTACCTTGCGAAAAACGGCTACCGTGATGCGGAAGACCTTTACTTTGAACATTTGGCACGCGTGAATGAAATGGTTCATTCTTATGGCTTAGAACCCATGATGTGGAGTGATATGTTCTTCCGCTTAAAGGGCAAACACTTAGACGGCTACGTTGACTATGACGTACGTGTTCCGATGGATGAATCTATCACAGAAAAACTCCCTGAAGGCATTCAGCAGGTGTTCTGGGATTACTACAATGCAGATGAAGAATTCTACGCAGTAAACATCGAAAAACACTTAAAATACATGGATAAAAACATGATGTTTGCAGGTGGTGTATGGTGCTGGAGCGGATATTGCCCGCACTTCTCAAGATCTCTTCGTCACTCGATTCCTGCGCTCGATGCCTGCAGAAAACAGGGTGTAAAAGAAGTTTTGGCAACTGTTTGGACAAACGGCGGCGAAGGCCTTGTTATGTTATCTCTTGCCGGTCTTGCTTGGTATGCTGACTACGAATACACAGGAAAACACGATTTAGACAGCGTAAGAGAATGCGTAGAATATAGTTGCGGCGTTTCTTATGATGATATTATGAAGTGCGAATTAATCGAATACCCGCACGGCGAAGATATCGGTATCGCTAGAATGCTTCTTTATAACGATCCCTTGGTAACCTTAATCGACAAGCACTTAGAAGGTTATGATATGGTTTCTTACTACAAGAACGTTACAAAGGAACTTTCCAAAGTAACTGCTGATTTAGGTCCCATGCAGCTTGCATTTGACACCATTAAAGTACTGAGTTCTCTTTATGAAAACAAAGCAAACTTCGGTGTTCGCCTGACGAAAGCGTACAAAGAAGGTGATAAGAAAACTATGAAGAAAATGGCAAAAGAATGCGACGTTCTCGTGAAGAAATATAGAGCGCTTCGTGATATTACCTACAAAGAATGGATGGAATACAATAAGCCCTTTGGCTATGAAGTTCAGGACATCCATCTTGGCGCTCAGATTATGCGTTTTATCACAACAAAACAGAGAATTTTAGAATACTTAAAAGGCGATATCGCTTCTATTCCGGAACTTGAAGCTCCGAGACTCCGCTTAGACGGTTTGGAAGACGATGCAAAACCAAGATGCTATCATAAATTCTTGGGTCTTGACTTCCCGTTTGTTTCCAGCGCGAACAGACCGTAAACAAAAAGATAAAGAGCAACGGATTTTCCGTTGCTCTTTTTTTATTCTGTTGTATCTTATTTTTCTAAATATTCACGGAAAACTTCTTCCGGAACCAGTGCGCCGCCGGTAGCCCAGGCGATTTGCGTTGTGTTCTTTAAAAGGCTCTTTGTAAGACTGTGTTCTTTTAAATATTTCTTTGCATTTTTGTAGCAAAGAAGTTTCGTTGGTCCCTCAAAAGCTGCGCAGGCAGAAGGTTCGATTTTGATTTCTTCTGTCTTGTATAAAAGTTTTAAATACTGATAGAGTGCAGCGTCTTTTACAGTGAAAACACCGGAGACCTGATTGCTCACAATACGCGTAACAAAGCCCGAGGGACTTGCGCATGCCAAACCGTCAGCCTCTGTTTTTTCACCCAGACCGAAATCGCGTACATTGATTTTTTCGTGTTTTTGTGTTGCAATCCCTAAAAGAACAGAAGGAAAGAGGGTAGGCTCTATAAAGAAACAATGCACGTTATCTTTAAAAATACGCTTTAAACCATAGCAAATGCCGCCGGGTGCACCGCCAACCCCTGCCGGAAGATACACGATTAACGGATGATTTTCGTCGATTGTGATACCTTTTTCCGTAAGTTGTGCTTTTAGGCGCTTTGCGGCAACGGCATAACCTAAAAAGAGATTGATTGATTTTTCGTCGTCAACAAAATAACTTTTCGGATTATTTTCGGAATTTTTTCTTCCTTCCGCTACGGCAAAAGAATAGTCATCTTCATATTCTAAAACTTCAACGCCTCTGGAACGGAGCAAATCCTTTTTCCATTGTTTTGCGTCGTGCGACATGTGGATTTTTACCTGAAATCCTAAAGCCGCGCTCATAATGCCGACTGACATCCCAAGATTTCCGGTGGAACCGACCTGGATTAAATAATCCTTAAAAAATGCCTTCATTTCATCGCTTGAAAACTTTTCATAAGATTCATCTTCTGTGATAAGACCATTTTTGAGTGCTAAATCTTCTGCAAATTTCAACACTTCGTAAATGCCGCCTCTTGCTTTTATGGAGCCAACAATCGCTAAATGACTGTCTTGTTTTAAATAAAGGTTCCCCGGAATTTTTGTGTTGAAATTTTGTTCTAAAGCCGCTTGCATGGATTTTATTTCGGTAAGCGGAGATTCGATGATGCCGTCAGAACATTCCATTTCCGGAAAAACTTTTTTGATAAACGCAGAAAATCGCACCAGTCTTTTTTCGGCATCTTCGATATCTTCATCCGAAACAACGAGCGAATGAATCGCGTCTGTTTTTGAAAATGGGATAAGATAGGGGTTTTCCCAAAGAATTTCTTTTTGATTTCTGATATCTTCAAACATAGTATCGCATCCTTTCGAGAAAATTATATCACAACAAAAAGTATCATTCTATTGACAATTTAGTCAATTTGATATACAATCTTGCTATCGGAGGGAGGGAAGAACATGAAAAGTTATCAGAAAAACTGTTATGAAAATAAAACGTGGCGCGTACAAGAAGTTTCGGGCTACGGCGTCGGAAAAGCATACGCACAACATCTGCATTATGACACGGACTACACGATAGCATACTTTAAAACGGGAAGCGGAACCATTAAAATAGAAGGAACGAGTTATGACATTTCGGATGGGGATGTGTTTTTGTTGCATCATAACGAAATTCATTTTGCGAGTCTGAATGAAGACATCTATACGGAGCGCATCACGGTTTATACAAATGAGTCTTTGTTCTCGCAGTTTTCTTGTAGTGCCAAAGATTTTTTTTGCGTATTTTCCAATGGGAAACATAACAAAATTTCCGCAAAAACCGGAACTGAATACGGTCTGGGCACGCTTTTTGATGAAATTTTAACGTACGCAAAAAAGAAAAACGATGTGTTGTGTACCTGTAAAGTAATCGAACTTTTAGAAAAAATAAATCGACTTTCAGAAAAAAAGGATGTGCAAACAGAGGAAAATTCGTTTATTTCAAGTGTGATTTCTTACATAAACGAGCATTTTACAGAAATTCTTTCCATAGACGAAATTGCAAATGCATTCTTTTTGAGTAAATATCACTTATCGAGAGTATTTAAAACAAGTGTAGGAATTTCTTTGTGGGATTACGTGATTACGAAGCGACTTACAAATTTTAACGATTTGGTGAGAAGTGGAAAAACAGTGAAAGATGCATGTTTTTCCTCCGGTTTTCAAAACTATTCAAATTTCTATCGGCTTTATAAAAAGTATTTTGGAATCACGCCTTCCGAATTTAAAAACGCACAAAAATAATTGGCGTGCATATCGGTATGGATGAAACATATGATTTGGGAGTCGGTCAGTATTTAACGAAAAACGGATACCGCGAACGCTGTGAAATCTATTTTGAGCATTTAGCACGCATCAATGAAATGGTATAGTGATACGGCTTAAAACCGATGATGTGGAGTGATGTGTTCTTCCGCACGGCGGAGTAGACGGATTATCACGATGTCTTTTGTATAATGACCCGATGGTAAGCATTTTAGAGAAACACATCGACGACATCCCGATGGCAGAATACTATAAATACCTTGCCGGAGAACTTTCAACTCTTCCGGAACTTGAAGTAGGGCGTTTGCGCCTTGATGAGGTCTTGGATGATTCATCTCCAAAGATTGATTTTCGTATGATCTGGCGCAACTACGCTGATGTTGCAACAGCAAATCCGATTACATATTGATCAAAAAACGACCGTAGATTTACGGTCGTTTTTTGTAACTCAAACTTAATACAAAATGCAAATATAAAAGCTTTTGTTTGCATTGACTTTTCAGTTGGGCTATGGTAAAATTTAGTTATAATTTTAATATTAACGAAAATTATGAGGTGAAGCCAATGAAAATCAAGTTCCAGAACGCAGAAAGTGTAATGGAAGGTATCAAACTTCTAGCGGACGATTTAGACATTAAAATTGTTGAACGTTGTGCAAATGTTACCGTAACCGTTACAGAAGCGGAAACCACAAAACTCGCTGTAACATTAAACGGCAAAAACGCCGAAATCGTTTACGGCGGCGGAAAAGCAAGATTCTTCCGTGGACTTGCTATGTTAGCTTCCTGGGTAAGGGACGGCGAAAAACAGAAAGAAGTTGTTCAGATTCCGACTTTTGAAAAGAACGGCGCAATGGGCGATATGTCCAGAAACTGTGTGTTTAATGTTGATACCGTGAAATATTTCTTGAGAAAAATGGCTTTAATGGGTATGAATATGTATATGCTCTACACAGAAGATACCTATGAAATTGAAGGTCGTAAGCATTTTGGTTATATGCGCGGTATGTACACAAAAGCAGAACTCAAAGAATTAGACGCTTATGCTGACACATTGGGCATTGAACTCATCCCCTGTATTCAGACATTGGGTCATCTCGGCGTGCATTTAAAACGTCCGCAGGCAGCACCTTATAAAGACGCAACAAACACCCTTTTGGTTGGTGCAGATGCAACATATGAACTCATTGAAGATATGCTCAAAACCGTAAAAGAATGCTTTAAAACAGACCGTATTCACATTGGCATGGATGAAACATTCGATTTAGGTTTAGGAAATTATTTAAAACGCAACGGCTACAGAGAACGCGTTGAAATTTACTTTGAGCAGATGCATCGTGTATTTGACATGGTAACCGCACACGGCTTAAAACCGATGATGTGGAGCGATATGTTCTTCCGTATGGCAGGCCAGAATTTACCGAACTTTTTCGACTATGATCCGCGTGTTGTATTGGATGAAGCGGTAACAAGCCGCGTTCCCCAGGGTATGCAGCAGGTGTTCTGGGATTACTATAACGAAGACGAATCCTTCTATGAAGTAAATATTGATAAACATCATAACTATTTAGATGAAAACACTATGTTTGCAGGTGGTATCTGGACATGGAGCGGACACGCGCCGTTATTCCGTCGTTCTTATAAATACACCATCGCGGCATTGAATGCATGTAAGAAAAAAGGTGTAAAGGAAATACTCGCTACCATCTGGAACAACGGTGGTGAAGCGTGTCAGATTATCTCTCTTCCCGGTCTTGCATGGTATGCAGACTTTGACTATTTGGGATATCACGATTTAGAAAGCACAAAAGAATGTCTGCGCTTCAGTTCCGGTATCGACTATGATACCATTATGAAAACAGAGTTTGTTGGCTCTCCGCACGGTGGTTTGGTTGGTATTACAAGAGCAGCATTATATAACGATCCTTTGATGGGACTTGCTGATAAGAACCTCGAAAGAATTGAAGGCGTTGATATGAAAGCCTTCTATAAGAAACTAACATTAGAACTCAAAAACGCAAAGGGAGAAAAAGGATTCTTGCAGGAAGCATATGATATGCTCATTGCATTGTGTGACCTTTTTGAAAACAAAGTAGATTTCGGCACTCGTCTCAAAAAAGCGTATGACGCAGGTGATAAGAAGGCGTTAAAAGCAATGGTAAAAGAGTGTGATCTGTGCGTTGAAAAAATGAAAGCATTTCAGAATGCACATTATATTGCATGGATGAAATATCACAAACCCCAGGGTTGGGAAGTTTTAGATATTCGCTACGGCGGTATCAGAGCGCGTTTTGAAACTGCAAAGGACAGACTTGAACAGTATTTAGATGGCGCAATTTCCACCATTGGTGAATTAGATGAAGAAAGAATGCTCCTCTTTGAAGGGATTATTGATGAAAAAGAGCCGATTATTGACGGCAGATTCCTCTGGGCGGGTTATTCTTCTTATAACACAACAAATGCTTTAGGCTAATCCAATAAATTAATATAGCGGCTGCGATTTTTCGTAGCCGCTATAGACATTTTAATTGTAAGGAGTTTTTTTATGAATACATACTTTGGAAATCCGCTTCAGCTTTATGGCGTGGAAGAACTGCGTCTTGTTGGCGGAAAAGGTGACGGTATGCGCATTTTGCACGTCAGAAACAACAAAGGCTTAGCATTCGACATTTCTTTAGATCGGGCAGGCGATATTTCCCGTCTTACCTTTAAAGGCGATAACTTTGGATACTTTGCTCCCTGCGGTTATGTTGCACCGGCATATTATGACCACGTTGGTCTGGGCTTTTTAAAATCGTTTACGGCAGGATTTTTCACAACTTGTGGCCTAACAACTGTCGGCTCTCCTTCGGTTGATGCAGGGGAAGAACTACCGCTTCACGGCACAATTTCCAACACGCCGTGTGAAAATTTTTCTCATTTTATTGAGGAAGGCGCGATTCATATTAAAGTTACTGTTCGCGATGGCGCACTTTTCTCGCATCAACTCGTGCTGGAACGTGAATACGTTTGCCCGATTGATGAAAATGTGATTTATCTGACCGACACCGTGAAAAACGTCGGCGTGCGCACAGCACCGTTTTCTATTTTATACCACTGTAATATGGGTTATCCGCTTTTATCTGAAAATGCGGTGGTAACCGTTCCGGCTTCAAAAGTAACCCCCCGAAATGACCACGCAAAAGAGGGTCTTGAAAACTGCCTTACAATGGAAAAACCGCAGGCAGGCTTCGAGGAAAAGTGCTACTATTTTGCACTTTCAGGTACGCCAACGGTGTCAATCTTTAA
This sequence comes from Congzhengia sp., assembly GCA_045660945.1. Classification (GTDB taxonomy): domain Bacteria; phylum Bacillota; class Clostridia; order UBA1381; family UBA9506; genus Congzhengia. The sequence continues at coordinate 7,796 of JAZRET010000267.1, read as the reverse complement.
TCCTGATATCAATAAAGGCCTCGATATGACATTTGATACAGAGGAACTTCCGTATTTTACGGAATGGAAAATGATGGGTGATCAGGAATATGTTTTGGGATTAGAACCCGGAAACTGCCTCCCTGACGGACGTGATGTAATGCGCGAAAAAGGCATTTTAGCATTTTTAAAGCCCGGGGAAGAGGCAAGCAAGCATCTTACCTTTAAATTTACAGAAAACGTTTAAGCAAATACCCCGAAATTTGAACTTGAAATAAGAAGGGTTTATGAATTATGAAATGTGTTGAAAAATTTACGGAAATTTACGGAAGAGAACCGGAAGAAATCTCATTTTGCCCGTACCGAGTTTGCCCGGTTGGTGCGCATTCTGACCATATGTACGGAAAAGTGACGGGCTTTGCCATCACAGAAGGCATTCACATTGCGTACGGAAAAAAACAAAACGGCGTAATAGAACTTGTGTCGCTGCAGTTTGATAAACGCGCGCAGTTTCATATCGACAGCGTTCCCAAACAAAAAGAGGGAGACTGGGCAGACCATCTGCGCGGCGCGGTGCATATGCTTTCTAAAAAGCATAAACTCTCCGTGGGGCTTTGCGGCGTGATAGAAGGGTCACTCCCGATTGGAGGACTTTCTTCTTCTGCAGCGGTAATTATCGCGTTTCTAAAGGCGCTCTGCACTGTAAATAACGTGAAACTCTCTCAGCACGAACTCGTTTTAACTGCGCAGGCGGCAGAAAATAAGTATGTTGGCGTTGCTTGCGGAAAACTTGATCAGTCCTGCGAAATATACTCGAAAAAAGACCATCTTTTGTACCTCGACACGAAAGATGACACGTTTGAACTCATTCCTTTAAACCCCAAAATGAAACCGTTTAAAATTGCGGTGTTCTTTTCGGGTGTTGAGCGTTCGCTTGCAGGCTCTAAATTCAATATGCGCGTAGACGAATGCAGAAGTGCGGCATACGCGTTAAAAGCCTACGCAGGAATGGAATACGGAAAATTTGAAGAAACATTTTTAAGAGATGTGCCACGTGATGTGTTTGAAGAACACAAGGAGAAACTCCCGGAAAACTTTAAAAGGCGCGCAACCCATTGGTTTAACGAATTTGAACGCGTAGAAAAAGCGGCAGAAGCCTTTCGTAACGGTAACATCGAAGAATGGGGAAGACTTTCTTTCGAAAGTGGAAAAAGTTCTATTGAATATTGGGAAACAGGCTCTCCCGAACTGAAAACACTTTATGAAATTATGCTCAAAACAGAAGGTATCTACGGTGGAAGATTCTCCGGCGCCGGATTTAAAGGCTGCTGTATGGCAATCGTAAACCCGGATTATTTAGAAAGCATTGAAAAAAAAGTCACAGAAGAATATTTAAAAGCGTTCCCCGAACTTACCGGGAAATTTTCTGTTCATTTTTGTGACACAACAGACGGCGTAAGTCTTTAAAAGGAGTAACTTATGATTTGTATGATTTTAGCGGCAGGATATGCCACAAGACTTTATCCTTTAACGGAAAATTTTCCGAAACCTTTATTAAAGGTTGGCGAAAAAACAATTTTAGACCACTTAACAGATGATTTGGCAGATGGCGGTGAAATTACAGAATTCATCGTGATTTCAAACCACAAGTTTGCGCATCACTTTGAAGACTGGGCAAAAACAAAGCCTTATAAAATCACCGTGGTGGACGACGGAACCGAAACTAACGAAACTAGACTCGGGGCGGTAAAAGATATTCAGTTTGCGATTGAAAAACTCACGCTTTCAGACGATGCTTTGATTATTGCGGGAGATAACGTTTTAGACTTTTCTTTAAATCGCTTTGTTTCTTACGCAAAAGAAAAGAACACAAGTTGTGTAATGCGCTATTTTGAAGAAAAAAAAGAAAAACTTCAAAAGTGCGGCGTATTGGAACTTGATGGTGATTTGATTCTGTCAATGGAAGAAAAACCGGAAGTGCCGAAATCAAACTGGTGCTGCCCGCCGTTTTATGTTTATAAAAAAGAAGATTTAGCGCGCATTGAAGAGGCAATAAAAGACGGTTGTGGCACAGACGCACCGGGAAGCTACGTTGCCTGGCTTTCGAAAAAAACAAAAGTCCACGCGATGGAAATGCCGGGAAGCCGTTATGATATTGGAAATTTAGAGAGTTATGAAACGGTTCAAAAAACCTATAAAGGCATCACAAAATAAATTTTAAAGAGCAGGGAAGACATATGTTCGGAATTAACCTTGATTATTTTACAAAATACACTGACACGAAAACCGCGGTGGAAAATATAAAAAAAGCAGGTTTTGCGTATTTGGACTACACGCCGAATTTAGCAGACGACAACTGGGAAACCATGATGAAGGAAGACAAAAAAATCTTTGATGACATAGGTTTAACCGTTCACCAGACCCACGCGCCATACTATATTTTCTATACAGAAGAAGAGCATAGAAAATTAATGGACAGATGTATGGAAGCCACGTCCTTTTTAGGTGCAAAATATGTGGCGGTACACGGAAACCGTTTTGAGCGCGAAAAGTACGCTTATTCTCCCGAAATTGCGCTCCCTTATAACACAGAATATTTCACGCCTTTTGTACAAGAAGCAGAAAAACGCGGCTTTAAACTGGCATTTGAAAATTTATTCGGCGATGAAGGATCCGGCCCACAGTTTTGTTCTTTCGCCGACGAACTTCTTGCTTTAATCGAATCTTTTAACAGTCAAAGCGCCGTTTGTTGCTGGGACTTTGGGCACGCAAACATCACGATGCGCGAAACGCAGGCAGAAGACTTGCTGAAATTAGGCTCATTGGTAGAATGCACCCATATCCACGACAATCCCTGGACGGATTCGCATCAACTTCCGATGACGGGAGATATTCTTTGGGATAAAATGATGGAATCTATGAAAAAAATCGGCTATCACGGCGTGTGGAGCATTGAATATTCTCACGGACACATTCCGGATGAGCTTCTTTTAGATTATTTAACATTTACAAAAAAGACAGTAGAGCATTTATATGCGCTTTGTCACAGATAGAGGGGAAACTATGGAATACGGCGTAAATTTAAGTTATTTTCGCGGAAAAACAGAATTAAAAAATGCAGTAAAATGGATTTATGATGCAGGTTTTCGCTATTTGGATCATTCTGTGCCTTTTTACCTTGATAACTGGAAAGAAATCGTAAAAGAAGAAACGAAGATGATCGAGGATGCGGGACTAACCGTACATCAGACACATTTTCCCATGAATCGTTACGGGCGCTGGGGCAAAAACCATAAACTCTACGGCGAACGATGCATGGAGGCAGCATCCATGATGGGCGTAAAATATGTCGCAATTCATGGTGACGAGTTTGATTTTGAAAATTTAACTTACTCGCCTGATGCCGCGCTTTCTTATAACTATGATTACTTTCTCCCATTTGTAAAAGATGCAGAAAAACGAAACGTGAAACTTGCCTTTGAAACTGTTTTTGCCGATTGGGACAGACCGAGATTTTCTGCAGATCCTGAAGAATTGTTAAAGTTAATTCATTGTTTTTGCAGTGACAACGTTGTATGTTGCTGGGATTTTGGGCACGCAAATGTGCATTTTCCGGACACCGCGGCAGACTGGATTTTAAAATTTGGTTCTTTAATCGAGTGCACGCACGTTCATGATAATTGTGGCATCGACGCCCACCAGATTCCGTTTACGGGCGATATTGACTGGAAAAAAACAATGGACGCATTCAAAAAAATCGGCTATAGCGGTGTTTTCAGCATTGAATTTTCCCGTGGAAATGTAGCAGAAGCGTTGCTTCCTGATTACTTAAAACTTACCTATAAACTCACAGAAAAACTTTGGAATTTATAAAACAAAAGACCACGGGTTAATTACTTGCCGTTGGTAAATACTTGCTTTGGGGACGGCGGAAACGCCGTCCTTTTTCCTTGGAAAAAAACGTTTTTTGACGCAATATTTTCGTTGACTTTGGTTTGCCGCTATGTTAAAATATGATTATATTTCTTAATTTTGGAGAAACGTATGAAATATTCAGATTGTTTTGGTAAAAAAAGTTCCCGCATTCTTTTGGGAACCGCCTACTTTGGAGACGGAATTTCAGAGGAAACAGCGTTTTCCATGATGGACAAGTTTAGGGAAATGGGTGGCACGCATATCGACACTGCAAGGCTTTATGCAAACGGAATCGCCGAAGAAATCGTAGGGAAGTGGGTAAAATCAAGAAACGCCACTGATATGCTTATTTCCACCAAAGGTGGCTACTACGATAATGACAAAGGTGAATCACCGCGCATATCAGAAAAAGAAATCAGAAGTGATTTGGAAAAAAGCCTTCGCGCTCTTGGGTTAGACACGATCGACTTTTACTGGCTTCACAGAGACGATGAAGCGATCCCCGTTGAAGAGATTGTCCTTTTTATGAATAAACTCGTAAAAGAGGGCAAAATCAAGCGTTTTGGCGCATCTAACTGGTCGGCGAAACGAATCATAAAAGCAAATCAGTTTGCAAAAGAAAACGGTCTTTGCGGATTTTTAGCGAGTCAAATGCGCTTTAACCCTGCTTACTGCGTTACAGAGCGTCCGTGGCTTGTTGGAATGGACAAAGAAAGCTTTGCGCTTTATAAAGAAATGAATCTTCCCGTTGTGGCATATTCCTCGCAGGCAAAAGGTTTTTTCTCCAAAATGGCAGAGCGCGGAGAGAAAGCACTTTCCGAAAAAGCCAAGAATCGCTATTTATGTAAAGAAAACTTAAAGAGACTTGCTGTTATGCAGGAGTTGGCTCAAAAGTACAATTGCAGTGTAGCATCCATCATTTGCGGAGCGTTTTCTTCGTTTACATCTCCTGAAGTTTTCCCGATTATCGGCGGAAGCAGTGTTGCGCAAATCGAAGATTCGATGCGAGGCGGAGAAGTAGCGTTATCAGAAACTGAAGGAATGAACATTTTTTCATTCTTAAAATAAAAATAAATGTTGATACACAACAGAAATGGAGCATCTCATGAAAAAGAAACTGTTATCTTTATTCCTTTTAACCTTATTGGCATTTTCCGTAACACCGGTATTTGCAGAAGAAGCGCCGATTACATCAAGTGTTTTTACTGTAAAATTTGATGTTTTAAAGCCGGAAAGAGCATTCATTCCGTCTACTGTCAAAATGACACTTTCTGCAACGGACGGAACAGTACTTTCAGAAGGTAGTGCAGAAGTTGCAAGAAACGGAAAAGGCGAAATTGTTTTCAACATTCCGGAATATAAAATCGGAACTGACTTTTACCTCACTTTAACAGAAGGCGCAAGCTTTATTCAGTATTACGACAAAAACTACGCGGTAAACGAGCCGATGCTCGCAGAAACCTATGCCTACTACAAAGATAACGGCGAACTTTTTGTAGAAGATACCATGCACGTTTCCGTAATGTGTTTAACCGATAATGAATCATGGGCGCAGTACTCTGAAAATTTTGTGAATAGCCGTGGAATCGGCAGTCCGACAGATTATATGATTTGGGTATCAAAAGCAAATTTCACCGTCACAATGTTTGAAAGAACAGAAGACGATACATGGAATTGCTTAAGAATTATGCCTTGCTCCATTGGTGCACCGTGGACGCCGACTGTTACCGGTCAGTTCCAGTACTATCAATATCAGGATAAATGGGATTACGGCAGCTACTACTGCGGCCCGGTAATGCGCTTTTACGGCGGCTACGCACTCCATAGTGTCCTTGTTTACAATAACGGCAGTTTCCGCGACGGAAGAATTGGTATGATGATTTCTCATGGTTGTGTACGTATGCTTCCTGAAGATATTCAGTGGCTTGCAGACACCACACCGCTTAAAACCAAAGTTTACGTAACAAACGAATAGTTTTTTAAAAAGAAACTAGAAAAACTTATTGACAAATAAATCCGGTTGTGCTATACTAGTATTCGTTGAGTTTAGGGGTATAGTTCAGCTGGTAGAGCAACGGTCTCCAAAACCGTGTGTCGTGGGTTCAAATCCTACTGCCCCTGCCAAAAAATATAACCGCAGCGTTTGCTGCGGTTTATTTTTTTAGTTGTAGTAGTAGATGAGAACCCACTGGTGAGATCGCGAAGTCCCCAAGAGACCAAGCGAAGTGCAGGACGATTGGCTGGACGCAGCATACAGCGAGGCGCAGCCGAGTCGTAATCCTACTGCCCCTGCAAAAAAATAACCGCAGCTTTTGCTGCAGTTATTTTTTTAGTTGTTATATATTCTCAATACCCGATTTTTTCTATAAATTTCTTTACTTCGTCTTTGTCATCTACCTCAACATTTGCATAGAGTACGGTATTATCAATTCGTGTAGCGTACAGAAAATCTGTTTCAGTCGTTGCGCTGTATATTGTATAATTTGCCCCGCTTTCTGTTTTGCTGATTGAAGTAGTGTTTTGTGTTTCCAAATCGGTTTTCATGTGTTCAAAAAGCTGTCTTGCATCGTTGGAATTTGCCATAACATAAAACTCTATCTGAAAACCATCTTCTTCATCGATAGCAAAGCCTGTGTTTTTAAAAGCCTGATTTGTTTTCTCGATTTCTTCATCCACGCCGAAAGAGTAACCGCTTTTTAAAGTAGCAGACTCAAACGCAAGAATATCAATTGGCTCTTTTTTAGAGATTTGTGTAAAGATAACAAATGCGACAATTACGGCAATTATAAGGAAAACCAAAATACCAATTAAAATTTTGGATAATTTTTTCATTTTCTCGTCCTCCTAAATCTTTTCATTTTGTCCTTAATGCCATTATAATACACTTACTTTTTTGTGTCAATCATTTTCTATTTGACATTTAACACCCAAAAGAAGAAAAAACGTCAAAATAAGTCTAAAATTTACGAAAATGTGATTGTTTTTTTTGAAAAACTATGGTATACTCATTTATGTATTCTTTTTTGAAAACGGGAGGGAGAAATATGAACCGGAGAATAGGATTTGACAATGAAAAATATATCAAGATGCAGTCAATGCATATAAAAGAGCGCGTTCTCCAGTTCGGAAACAAACTCTACCTTGAAATGGGCGGAAAACTGTTTGATGATTACCACGCATCGCGTGTTCTGCCCGGTTTTGAACCTGACAGTAAAATTAAAATGCTGATGCACTTAAAGGACAAGCTTGAAATCGTAATTGCAATCAGTTCAATTGATATTGTAAAGAATAAAATCAGAAATGACTATAATTTAACCTATGATTTAGATACCATCCGTTTAATCCGCGCCTTTGAAAATTTAGGGCTTAAAGTGAGCGGAGTAGTGATTACACAGTATAACGCACAAAGTGCAGTTGATGTATTCAAAAAACGCCTCGAAAATTTAGGCGTACGCGTTTATCTCCATTATCCGATTGAAGGATACCCGTCAAATGTAGAACGCATCGTGAGTGAAGATGGCTTTGGGAAGAACGACTATATCGAAACCACCATGCCGATTGTTGTGGTAACTGCGCCCGGTCCGGGAAGCGGAAAGATGGCAACATGCCTTTCTCAGCTTTATCACGAAAACAAGCGCGGCGTAAAAGCGGGGTATGCAAAATTTGAAACATTCCCTGTGTGGAATCTTCCTTTAAAACATCACGTAAACCTTGCGTATGAAGCCGCAACGGTTGATTTAAATGACGTCAATATGATTGACCCGTTCCACTTAGAGGCACATGGTGAAACTACCGTAAACTACAACAGAGATATTGAAATTTTCCCCGTTCTGAATACAATGTTCGAAAAAATTCTCGGCGAGTCTCCTTACAAGAGTCCGACGGATAAGTCGGATCGTAGC
>JAZRET010000266.1:0-11822 GCA_045660945.1 Congzhengia sp. | reverse complement strand
GTTAATCGGAACGGGCTTTGTCGGGATGAGCTATGCCTATGCCCTTTTGAACCAGAATATCTGTAACGAACTTGCACTAATTGATATTGACAAGAAAAAAGCTGAAGGCGAAGCGATGGATTTAAATCACGGGCTCGCCTTCTCGGGAAAAAATATGCGTATTTATGCCGCCGACTATGATACGTGTCAGGATGCCGACATTGTGGTTATCTGCGCAGGCGTTTCGCAAAAACCGGGAGAAAGCCGTCCGGAACTTTTGGGAAGAAATACAGAGGTGTTTCGCTCGATCATTCACCCCGTTATTCAGTCCGGTTTTTCGGGCATTTTCCTTGTTGCCACAAACCCCGTTGATGTGATGACACACGTGGTGCACGCGCTATCAGGATTCCCGCATCAAAGAGTCATCGGAACGGGCACAACTTTAGATACTGCCCGACTTCGCTTTTTGCTTGGGGAATATTTCAGTATTGACCCGAAAAACGTTCACGCTTACGTCATCGGCGAGCACGGAGAAAGTGAGTTTGTGCCGTGGTCTCAGGCGATGATTGGAACAAAATCCGTTCACGGCATTATTAACCTTTACGGCGACCGTTTCCGCACCTCCGATATGGAAGCAATCAGTGAAAAGGTGAAAAACGCCGCACAGGAAATTATCGCAGCAAAAAATTCTACCTATTACGGCATCGGAATGTCACTCGTTCGCATCACAAAGGCAATTTTGGGAAACGAAAACAGTATCCTCACCGTTTCAGCATTCTTAGACGGTGAATACGGCGAGCGCGACGTTTACGCAGGTGTTCCCTGCGTTATCGGAAGAAGCGGCGTGAGAGGAAAACTTACATTGGAACTTACCGATGAAGAACATTTAAAATTGAAAAAGTCCTGCGATATTTTAAGAGATTATTATAAAGATACGCATCTTTCATAAGAAAAACCGCGGATAGATTCTTTCCGCGGTTTTTTTATTTTCTTTTTGCGCATAATAAAATGGTAAATTTTAAAAAAAGACTTTACCGCAAGAAGAATTACTGTTATAATAGAAGGTGAAAAGATGTTAATGACAAAACTAAAAACTGATCCGATCTTGTTTTTTTGCGTAGTAACACTTTCCGCCATCGGGCTGTTGGCGTTATTCAGTGCAACAAAAAACGAGGACTCAAACCGCTTTTTGATGCAGTGCATCTTTATTGGTTTAGGAATTTTGCTCTACATTTTCCTCGCGTTTATTGATTTTCGCGGCGGCATCGTTTTTCCAAACATCTTATACTGTTTTTGTGTCGCTTCTCTTTTGTTTGTACTCTTTTTTGGCATGGGAAAAAGTACGCACGGCGCAACGAGTTGGATTCGGATTGGTCCTGTCGGGATACAGCCTTCAGAGCCGATAAAAATTATATTTGCGCTTGTGTTTTCCAAAAAGATTGCAGACTGTGCCGAGAAGAAAACATTAAACCACCCGAAAACACTTTTTCTTTTGTGTTTGGCATTTTCCGTGGTTTTCGCGCTATTGATTTTGCAAAATGACACGGGAACAGCACTTGTATATTTGTTTATGTTTTTTACAATGCTCTATATTGGCGGTCTTTCAAAAACGTATATATTTATCGGCGCAGGGCTTTTTCTTTTTTCCTTACCCATGGTTTGGTTGGTGCTTTCAGGCTATCAGAAAGAGCGCATTTTAACCTTTTTAAACCCCGCTCGTGACGCACTCGGCGCAGGTTTTCAGGTAATGCAGTCAAAACGCACCATCGGGAGCGGAGAAATTTTCGGGCGTGGTTTTTTAAAAGGTCCTCAGACGAGAATGGGTATGCTCCCCGAAAGCGAAACCGATTTTATTTTTGCCGTGATTTCAGAAGAATTTGGTTTTTTGGGAAGTGTCATTACCGCTTTGCTTTTGTTTTTACTTTTTTTGCGTATTTTTACGCTCGCAAAACGCACAGAAACCCTTGATACAAAATTAACTTTGACTTCCCTTGGCGCAATGTTTTTCTTTCACACATTAGAAAACATTTCGATGTGTTTGGGGCTTTTACCCGTCACGGGAATTCCGCTGCCTTTTTTAAGTTACGGCGGCTCAGCAATGCTTACAAATTATGCCGCAATTGGCGTAATTTCAAATATTTACAGAAATAAATTATAACACCCGAAAGGATGGTTTATATGTCTAACATACAGATTATCACAGATGCAGGCGCAGACCTTTCAAAAGAAGAACAGATAAAGTACGGAATCGAAGTCATTCCGATTAAAGTGTTTGCAGACGGAAAAGAATACCTGTCAGGAACCGAGATTTTCTCCGATGAATTTTATGATATTTTAGAATCCTGCAAGGAAACCCCTACGACTTCTCAGCCAACAACGCTCGAAATCGAAGAGATTTTCTTAAAACACATAAAAGAAGGAAAAGACATTCTTGTTTTGGCGCTTTCATCTAGCGCCAGCGGAACATATAACAATATGAACCTTGCAAAATCTATGGTTTTGGAAAAATATCCCAATGCTGTGATTGAAATTTTGGACACGCAGGTCTTTGCATATATCTACGGTTACGCAAGCATTTTAGCAAGCGAGATGGCAAAAGACGGAAAAACGATACCCGAAATCATCGAAACAGTAAAAACGTTTTTAGAAACGCGTGAGGCAATCTTCATTCCGAATTCTCTCACGTATTTAGAAAAAGGCGGAAGAATTAATAAAGCATCTTTGGTATTTGGTAATCTCTTGGACATCGTTCCCGTTTTAAGTCTTAGAAACGGACTTGTTGAAGCAATCGACAAAGTGCGCGGAAGAAAGAAACTTGCGAAAAAACTTGCACGCTATGTGGAAGAAAAAATGCCCGACCAAAATGGAAAAACACTTCTTGTTTTAAACGGCAGAATGGAAGAAGAAACGTTAGAACTCATAGACGCTTTAAAAGAACTCTACCCCACGGCCGAAATCAAAAGAGCAAAAGTTGGGCCGACGATTGCAGCGCATATTGGACCTGTCTTTGCCGTAATTTGCGAGAAGTAGATGTAGAAACAAGCGTGGAACAAGCAAATAAAAGACTACGGATTTTCCGCAGTCTTTTTTTATGCCTTTTTATAGCAGAGATGGACGGAAATGGATGCAGATTGGACAAACGGAGTCCCGAAGGCGTATATAGATACGTCGAGAGTCGACGTTTGTTCGAAAAGCAAAGCAATAAAAACAAAAAGGAATCCGCACATTGCGGATTCCTACAACTTTTGTATCTCCTTAACTTTTGCACACTTTTAAGGTGCAACGCTATGAAAAGTTTCTATTTTGCTTTGCTTGGTCTGCGCCGTTTCCTACATCTCATACGTTTCATTTGCCATGGCGATTAAAAGTTTGATTACCGCTTCCAAATCATGTTTATCAATCATTTCCATCGGCGTATGAATGTATCTTGTCGGGATGGACACCGCGCCGGTTGGTACGCCGCCGTTTGAAACAGATATCGCACCGGCATCTGTTCCGCCGCTCTCTAAAACCTCTAGTTGATACGGAATATTTTCCCTTTCGCAAACCGTGCGCATTTTGTCTTTCATATATGGGTGGCACAAAACGGAACTGTCCTTTATCTTTATCGCCGCGCCTTTTCCTAAGGAGACTGCCATTTTTTCTTTTCCCGGCATATCGCCCGTTTTGGTAACATCTACCGCGATGGCAAAATCGGGGTTAACGGTCTGCGACACCGCCTTTGCGCCTCTGAGTCCTAATTCCTCTGCTACCGTGAACACAAAATACAAATCGTTTTTCGGCTCTTTCACTCTCTTTAAGGTTTCGAGTAGCGCAAAAACGCCTGCTCTATCGTCCATCGCTTTTGAAACGAGGCGATCTCCCACTTCGGAAAAACCACCTTCAAATACGCAGGCTTCTCCGACAGAAATCTTTTCTTCTGCCTCTTCGCGCGAGGATGCGCCGATGTCTATATACATGTCAGAAAGTTTTAACTGGTCTTCCCCGTTTAAATCGCGGCAAACAAAACCCGAAACACCGTTTAAAAAGCGCACACGCTGACAAAGAGATGTCATCGGTCCGATGCCACCGAGGTTTGATACACGCAACAGTCCGTTCTCTTCGATAAAGGTAACGATAAGTCCGATTTCGTCCATATGGGCGTCAAACATGAGCTTTGGTCCGTTTCCCTTTTTGCGAACGATTAAGTTGCCGAGTGCGTCGGTATACACTTCATCTGCAAACGGAAGCGCCGCCTGCTCAATCACATTTTTAATATTTTCTTCATTTCCCGAAGGCGCTGCCGCCTGGGTAAAAAGTTTTAATTCTCTATAGTCACGCATCAAAAATCCCCTCCCTTAAAACTGCCAAAATAAGTTTCTTCATCGCTTCATAGTCCGTTTTTGCAATCACAGACGACGCAGAATGAATGTATCTTGCAGGTACGCTTATCGCCGCTGTTTTTACGCCACCTTTTGACAAATGAATCACCGCCGCGTCATTTCCGCCCGACGCCGTCTTTTTAAACTGTACGGGAATTTTGTGCGCTTTGGCGAAGGTATAAATTGCATTTACCAAATCTTTATCGTAATAAGTACTGCGGTCTATAATAGAAAGTGCAGGTCCTTTTCCGATTTGGGTGGAATAATCCTTTTCTTTGCTTCCGTGAACATCAGAACACGTTGTGCCCTCTAAGACAATTGCAATATCGGGATTGATGCGATTTGTCGCGACGCGCGCCCCACGGCATCCCACTTCTTCCTGCACCGTAAAGGCAAAATAAACATCAAAGGCAAATGCTGCATCTTTTAAAAGTTCCATCATAATAGCGCATCCTACGCGGTCGTCTAAAGCTTTTGCTTTTACGAGCCCGTCGCCAAACTCGGTAAACGCCGAGTCAAACGCGCAAAAATCGCCGAGCGACACGTGTTTTTCAGCATCTTCTTTGTCTTTTGCGCCGATGTCGATATAAAGGTCCTTTTCCTCAGGAACGCTCTCGCGCTCGCTTTTTTTCTGAAGATGAATCGCTTTTGCGCCAAGAACACCTGAAATTTTATTTTCCCCGATGCGCACCTTTTTCGAAATCAAAACGCGCGGGTCAATGCCACCGACTGATTTAAACTTTAAAAATCCGTCCTCCGTGATTTTGGAAATGATGAGCCCAACTTCGTCCATATGCGCAGAAATCATAACTTTTTTATTGCTTTCGCCTGTGCCTTTTTTTAAAGCTATGAGATTTCCGATGTTGTCAACGATAATCTCGTCGGCTTGACTTTTTATGTGTTCTAAAACAAACGCGCGCACGCAATCTTCATTTCCCGAAACGCCCGAAAGTTCTGTTAACGCTTTAAGATACATGGTTTAAACTCCTCTGCATTTAAGTTAAGAAGTGTTTTTAAAATAAGTTCGCCCGTCGCATACACATCGTCCATAGATAGTGTTTCCACGGTGGTATGCATATAAGAAAGCGGAATTGATAGAAGCGCCGTTGCAACGCCGTTTTTCGACACCTGAACCGCCCATGCATCTGTTCCCGTGTCGCCGCCGTCAACATCTAAAGAAAACTTGATATTTTCTTTTTCTGCCACTTCGCGCATAAGAGAAGAAAGTTTCGGATGAATGTTCGGGCCTAAACTCAGGACCGTTCCGCTACCTAAAGAAAACGTGCTGTCTGACCCACTGTCAGGCGTTTTTCCGTGGCATACGTCTACCACAATAGCGACGTCAGGTGAAATACAAAACGTTCCCATCACCGCACCACGAAGACCAACTTCTTCCTGCACCGCGATGAGCACGGCTACGTGGAACGGTAAGCGTTTTCCTTTCAGCCCCTTTAACGCGTGAAGGAGCGCTACCACACCCGCGCGGTTATCTAAATACTTTCCACTCACGCGGCGATTAATGAGTTCTATCGCTTCTGTTTTAAAATACACCATATCGCCCACGGAAACTTGATGCTCCGCAGTTTCTTTATCCATACCGATGTCGATATACATATCTTCCATTTTCGGTGCTTTTTTTCTATCGTTCTCACTCTGCAAATGCGGAGGTTTTGCGCCGATGACACCGAAAAGATTTGCTTTGCCACAAACGACAACTTCTGCCGCAGGGAGTATTCTCGGGTCGATACCGCCGACGGGCACAAAGGTTAAAAAGCCACGGTCTGTGATTTCTTTTACCATAAGACCAATTCCGTCCATATGTGCCTCAATCATCACGGTGGGTGCGTCTTTTTGTTCTGCGTAAATTTTGCCCACTATATTTCCTGCACGATCCGTTTCAACGCTGTCACAATATTCTTTTAAAATTTCTGCGATAAAAGGCGCAACCGTATATTCAAAGCCTGAAATACCGCCTTTATCTGAAAGATTTTTTAAAATTTCAATCATAAACGATTCACCAAATCCTTAAAGAGATTCCCGCGTTCTTCAAAATTACGGAACATATCAAAACTCGTGCTCGCAGAAGATAACAGCACCACATCTCCACTCTTTGCCTGCTTCTTTGCGCGCCACACCGCATTTTCATAAGTCTGCTCAAAAAAGACGGGCATCGCCTGTTTTCTTTCTCTTAAAACCTTGTTCACGCTTTCAAAAATCACGTGAGACGTTGCGCCGATTAAGATAAGCGATTTGCAAGCGTCTACAATCGGTGCGCCGATTTCATCATACGAAATACCTTTATCTTTTCCGCCCGCAATTAAAACGACGTTTTTCTGAAACACATTTAAGGTGTTGATGGTCCGGTTGGGAGATGAATCAATGGAACTGTTATAGTATTTCACACCGTCAATTTCTCTCACAAACTCAATTCTGTGCTCCACACCACCAAAGGTTTTTGCGATTTTAACGATTGCTTCCTTTTCTGCGATGCCATACACCGCACCGATGGCAGCCATATAGTTTTCCACGTTATGAACACCGGGGAGTTTGATATCTTCTATTTTCAGTATTTCCTCGTCACCAAAATAAATTACATCGTTTTTGATGGTTACTGCGCCATTTCCCGTTTTTGAAAATCCGCGTGTTTCCCCTTTTGCTTCTTTTAAGATTTCCGCTGTCACATCATTTTCAAGGTTTGCGACTAAAATATCGAGTTCGCCCTGATACAGCATAATGTTCTTTTTCGCGTCGATATATTCCTGATAACTTTTATGCATATCTAAATGGTTCGGCGTGATATTCGTCATTACTGCGATATAGGGGCTTTTTTTCATCGTGTGAAGTTGGAAACTGGAAAGTTCCAACACAACGAAGTCAGTATCTTTTATTTCTTCCACACGCGCCAAAATGGGTTTTCCGATGTTACCGCCCAAATGCACGGTTTTTCCCGATTCTTCTAACATTTTATAGATTAAAGTCGTCGTAGTTGTCTTTCCGTCACTTCCCGTTACTGCGATGATTTTTGCCGGGCAAAGTTCAAAAAATACTTCCATTTCGGATGTGATGATGGCGCCGTTTTCTTTCGCCTTTAAAAGTGCAGGATTGTCAAAGCGCATACCGGGTGTTTTAAAAACGATATCTCCTGAAATTTCATCCAGGTAGTTTTCACCCAAAACGAGCGTAACGCCCATTGCCTTTAATTCTTGCGCAACATCGCCAAGTTCTGCCTCGTTTTTTTTGTCATGCGCCGTAACGCACGCACCGCAGGAAAGAAGATAAGAAATGAGTGGCGTGTTACTGATGCCGATCCCGATTACTGCCACTTTTTTTCCGTTCATATATTTTTTGAATGCGTTTATTTTGTCTGTCATAAGAAAACCCTTCTTTCAAAAATGCCTTACCTTTACTATTTTACCACACAGGAGAATAAATGTAAAGGAAATAAATGGTGAAAAAAGAAATGACGCAGATTTTCTCTGCGTCATTTTTGAAAACGTTTATAAGATACTCTTTAAGAACTGTTTTGCTCTTTCGTCTTTCGGATTCGTAAAGAATTCCTCGGGTGTTCCCTCTTCTAAAATCTTGCCTTCTGCCATAAAGAGAATTCTGTCTGCCACGTCTTTTGCAAAGCCCATTTCATGTGTTACAACAACCATGGTCATACCCTCTTTGGCAAGGTTTTTCATAACATCTAAAACTTCACCGACCATTTCGGGGTCTAACGCCGAAGTCGGTTCGTCAAAGAGCATAACATCGGGGTTCATGCAAAGCGCACGTACGATGGCAACACGTTGTTTCTGGCCGCCGGAAAGCTGAGACGGATATGCTTCTGCTCTGTCAGCAAGGCCGACACGCGATAAAAGTTCCATCGCGGTTGTTTCCGCTTCCTCTTTGCTCTTTTTTAAAAGTTTCATCGGCGCGAGCGTCATATTTCTTAAAACCGTCATATGCGGAAAGAGGTTAAACTGCTGAAACACCATTCCCATTTTTCTGCGGTGGAGGTTAATATCTGTTTTCGGGTCTGCAATATCCACGCCTTCAAAAATAATTTCACCTTTTGTTGGTTCTTCAAGGAGATTTAAAGAGCGCAAAAACGTTGATTTACCGGAGCCAGAAGGTCCAACGATAACTACCACTTCACCGCGTTTGATGCCGGCAGAAACGTGGTCCAACGCCTTGATTTCGCCGCCGTTATAAAATTTACAAAGTTCTTTGGTTTCAATCAAAAAATTATCGTTCACTCTTACGCAGTCTCCTTTCTAAAACTCCCAAAAGTTTTGTCATACCAACAACCAAAATCAAATACACAAGCGCAACGAGCAAAATGGGGTTAATCTGGTCGTATGTGGTATTTTTGATTTGGTTTCCCGCTTTTGTCAGTTCGATAACTGCCACATAGCCTGCAACAGATGTTTCTTTTAAAAGCGCAATCATTTCGTTACCGATTGCCGGCAAAATATTTTTAAACGCCTGCGGAAGCACAATCAGCCACATCGTTTTCACTTTGGAAAAGCCAAGCGAGCGGCCTGCTTCTGTCTGACCGATATCAATTGCCATAATACCTGAACGAATAACTTCTGCGACGTATGCGCCGGAGTTAATACCAAACGTGATAATCGCAACCCAAGTTCCGTCTTCCGCATTTGCAAAGATAATAAAAAACGAAATTAAAAGCTGTACAACAACCGGTGTTCCGCGGATTACCGTGAGATACAGGTTACAGATACCATCTAAAATTTTTGCAGGAAGCTTTTTACTGTCTGCGGTAAACACTTTGATAATTGCAACAATTGTACCGATAATAACACCGATAATTAAGGCAAACACCGTGATTTGAAGTGTTTTAATTAAACCGTCGATTAAAACCTTATATCTGTCTGATTCGATAAACGTATTATGTAATGTGTTAAGCCATTTTTCCATTTTGTCCTCCATGGATAAAAAAACGGCGCAGAGATATGCGCCGTTTCAAAAATCAAAAGTTCAATTACTCAGCATCGTAGGGTAATTCGTATTTTTCAAAGATTTTTGCCAATTCTCCGCTTTCCTTTAATTCTGCGAGTGCGGCATTGATTTTTTCTGTTAATTCGTCATTGCCGAGTTTTAAAGCAATTGCGTAAGCTTCCTGAGTTAAAGCTTCGTCTAAAACGACTGTTTTTCCTTCCTGTTTTCCGGAAAGTGCTCTTGCAACAGCATCGTCAATAACAACTGCATCAACTTTACCTGCTGTTAAAGCAGAGATTGCTTCTGCACCTGTTTTGAAGGACTGAACATCGTATTTGTTATCTAAAAGATACTGTTCGCCTGTTGTACCTTCCTGGCAAGAAACTTTTTTACCCGTTAAATCAGCTGCTACTTTGATGTCACTGTCTGCCATAACGATGATTGCCTGAGATGCTGTGTAGTAATCATCAGAGAAGTTCATGTTCTTTCTTCTTTCATCGTTGGCTGTGATACCGGCAACTGCCACGTCGTATTTTCCTGTTGCAGCGCCTGTTAACGCAGCGTCAAAGTCAATGTTTGTGATTTCTAATTCCATGCCGAGTTTTTCTGCGATTGCTTTTGCGATGTCAACGTCTGCACCAACGATTTCTTCGCCTTCTAAGTATTCAAACGGCGGAAACTCTGCATTTGTTGCCATGGTAAGCTTGTTGTCGTCTGCCTTGCCGCCACAAGCAACTAAAGCAAACATTGTAAGTACTACTAAAAGAAGTGCTACTATTTTTTTCATTTTTTACGTACCTTTCTGCTCACATATTATGTTATCAGCACAAGTGAGCATTGTGCTATTTTTTCAAAATACTTTTCAATTATATCATTCTGTACAAATTTTGTCAATTCAAAAAGCAGAATATTTTTGCTGTTTTCGATTTTTTTTGAAATTCGCCAAAATAAGCATTGATTTTTTGTAATAAAATGATATAATATATTATGTAGTTATATGTTAGAATATCTTTAAACTATGTATAACAAGTAGGTTTTGCGTTTTTAAAAAGCGCTTCATTACACAATCCGGAGGTAATTTCCTTGGAAAAACTTGTGATAAAGGGTGGCAAGCGCCTTGAGGGCGAAGTGACCATTGCCGGCGCGAAAAATGCCGCAGTGGCGATCATCCCCGCTACCATTTTGGTAAAAGGTACTTGTATCATTGAAAATGTCCCGGCCATTAAAGATGTCGAAGTCATTTGCGGCATTTTAAAAGAGTTGGGTGCTGAGGTAGAGTACCTCGATAAATA
Source organism: Congzhengia sp. (assembly GCA_045660945.1). Lineage (GTDB taxonomy): Bacteria > Bacillota > Clostridia > UBA1381 > UBA9506 > Congzhengia. The sequence continues at coordinate 1,246 of JAZRET010000266.1, read as the reverse complement.
CACCTTGAAAATTGACTGTACCAATATTAATAAACACACCGCATCTTACGGAAACGTTTCCAAAATGCGTGCGTCTTATTATTTAATCGGTGCATTGCTTGGCCGAATGAAAAAGGCAGACGTTGCGATGCCCGGCGGTTGTAACTTTGGTTCCCGCCCCATTGATCAGCATTTAAAAGGTTTCAGAGCCTTAGGTGCTACTGTAGAAGAGCCGACAGAAAACGGCGCAATCATTGCTGAAACTGAGGGTTTAGTCGGCACAAACATTTATCTTGACATCGTAAGTGTTGGCGCAACGATTAACGTGATGCTCGCGGCCACCTTGGCAAAAGGCGTAACGATCATCGAAAACGTAGCAAAAGAGCCACACATTGTTGACCTTGCAAACTTCTTAAACGCTATGGGCGCAAAAATCAAGGGCGCAGGTACGGATGTAATTAAAGTTTTCGGTACAGAGTCGCTTCACGGCGGTACATATTCTATCATCCCCGACCAGATTGAAGCCGGAACCTTTATGGTTGCCGCTGCTGCAACGGGCGGAGATGTACTTGTTAAAAACGTTATCCCGAAGCACATGGATTCTGTGAGTGCGAAACTCGTGGAAGCAGGAGCTGAGGTAATCGAATATGATGACAGCATCCGTGTGATTGGTTCTGATACCATCAAATCCATCAACGTTAAAACACTTCCCTATCCGGGCTTTCCGACGGATATGCAACCACAGATTGTGGCGCTTCTCGCCGCTGCAAAAGGTACAAGCACAGTAACCGAAAGCGTTTGGGAATCGAGATTTCAGCACGTGACAGAACTTCTCAGAATGGGTGCAAATATTACCATCAGCGGAAGACGTGCTATTATTAAAGGAAAAGACCATTTAACCGGCGCATCCGTTCGCGCAACTGACCTTCGCGGCGGCGCAGGTGTCGTAATCGCAGGTCTCATGGCAGAAGGCACAACCGAGATTACTGATATTCAGTATATCGACCGCGGTTATGAAAACATGGAAGAAAAATTCCGTGCGCTCGGTGCTGATATTACAAGAGTAAACAACTAACCCACTTAAGGAGATGCATAAAAAATGAAAAGTTGTAAAATGATTTTAGCAGGCTTTGGCGGACAAGGTATCCTCTTTGCCGGAAAAGTTTTGGCTTACACGAGTTTGGAAACCGACAGAAACGTAACATGGCTTCCGTCATATGGCGCTGAAATGCGTGGCGGGACTTGTAACTGCAGTATTGTAATTTCA
>JAZRET010000265.1:0-2141 GCA_045660945.1 Congzhengia sp. | reverse complement strand
ATGAACTTGCAGAATTAGGACTTCCCATCACGCTTTCCGTTTCTCTGCACGCACCATTTTCTGAGATGCGCACAGAGATGATGCCGGTAAATAAGGCATACCCCTTAGATTCCTTAGTTACCGCAATGAAAGATTACGTAAAAAAGACAAACCGCAGAATCAGCATTGAATACGCGCTGATAAAAGGGAAAAATGACACTCTCGCCTGCGCAGATAAATTGGCTTCACTTTTTTCCGGCGGGCTTTTCCACATCAACTTAATTCCCGTAAACAACGTGCGGGAGACAGGCTATAAAAAGACTGACACGAAGCACGTTTTAATATTTCAGCAAAGACTCATAAAACGCGGCTTAAATGCCACAGTGCGAAGAGAACTCGGAAGCGACATTGATGCCGCCTGCGGTCAGCTTCGCAAAAAAACACAGGAAACAAACAACATATCCACACAAGAGGTGATTTAAAATATGAAAGTTAGTTCGGCAACCAGTGCCGGTCGTATCCGGCCTTTAAATGAAGACGCATATTTCGTCTCCGAACCCAGTAGTGGCTCAGTACTCGCCGTCGTTGCAGACGGTATGGGGGGCCATAACGCAGGCGAAGTTGCAGCAGGAGAAGCCGTTGGCATTTTTCACAAAGTGCTCTTTGGCTCCTCGGGAGACGCTTTAAAGGACGCTCTCCTACGTGCTGTTTCTGAGGCGAACAGCAAAATTTATGAAATGAGTATTCACAAAAAGAAGCTCTCCGGCATGGGCACTACGATTACTGCCTGTGTCGCAGAAGAAAAGAAAGTAACTGCTGTGCAGGTGGGAGACTCAAGGCTCTATCTCATCCGCGGCAATAAAATTACGCAGATTACAAAAGACCACTCTTTGGTGGAAATGCTTGTTGAGAGCGGCTCTATTACCAAAGAGCAGGCAAAACACCATCCGCAAAGAAACGTCATCACCCGTGCTGTCGGCACAGATGAAACAGTTGAGGCTGACATCTACGAATTCCCCGTTGAACCGGAGGATAAAATTCTTCTCTGCTCTGACGGACTCGTGAACATGGTGGAAGACGAAACCATTCTTTCCGTGATTAAAACCGCAGAAAACGCGGATTTGGCTGTAAAACAGCTTGTTCAGGAAGCAGAAAACGCAGGCGGCACGGATAACATTACCGTAGTTTTAATCAACTACGAACCTACAAAGAACGGAGATGACGAAAAATGATGAACGGAAAAATCATTGATGGAAGATATGAAATTATAGAAGAAATCGGTCGTGGCGGTATGGCGCTTGTATATCGTGCAAAATGTCTTGTTTTGAACAGATATGTCGCAATCAAGGTACTTCGCCCCGAATACCGTGATGATCAAGAATTCATCAAGCGCTTTAAAATCGAAGCACAATCTGCAGGAAGTCTTTCGCACCCGAATATCGTTTCTATTTATGATGTCGGAAACGAAGATGATATTGAATATATTGTCATGGAATACGTGGAAGGTATCACGTTAAAGCAGTATCTTTCCACAAAAGGCACTCTCCCCTGGAAAGAAGCAGTAGATTATGCATCTCAGATTTGTGCGGGACTCGAGCACGCGCACAAAAAAGGGATCGTACACAAAGATATAAAGCCTGAAAATGTGATTATCACAAAAGAAGGCATCTTAAAGATTACCGATTTCGGTATTGCAAAAGCCTTAAATCAGGGAACCATCACCACCGGCGGTTTAACCATGGGTAGTGTGCACTATTTTTCACCCGAACAGGCTCGCGGTGGCTTTACCGATGCAAAAACTGACCTTTATTCTTTGGGCATTTTATTGTATGAGATGGTTGCAGGAAAGCTCCCGTTTGACGGCGAAAACGCAATTAGCGTTGCGATGCAACACATTGAACAGGAACCCGTTCATCCGTCTGTGTTTAATCCTTCGCTTCCCCGTTCCCTCGAAGCAGTTATCTTAAAGGCGATGAAAAAAGAACAAAGCGAACGCTATCAGAATGCAACACAGATGCTAATTGATCTCAAAAAGGTCTATGTTGGCAGTGAAGTGAACTACAGCGATGATCTGGAAATGACGAAAAAGTTTAAACCGATCACGCCGGAAAACGAAAAGAAAACAACGGCTGTTCCGCCGGCCGGTGGTGCCCATGTAGCAA
>JAZRET010000264.1:0-4134 GCA_045660945.1 Congzhengia sp. | reverse complement strand
TGCTCGCGGTCATTATTCCATTTTGCCTGGGACAGTTTGCACTTTCTGCAACAGCGATGGCGGTGTATAAATTTTCAAGTGTTGTCCTTCGCCGTTTTTCGGGACAACTTGGTATCCGGATGAAAGAAGCGGCAGATGTTTTGCCGGAAACTGCAAATGTTTTGGATGAAGCGTTTAATGTACACTCTGTTCCGACATCTTCCCTAACGCGTGGTATGCACGTGTTTGTAAAAAAAGGCGAAATTGTTCCGGCTGACAGTGTGATTATTGACGGTGCATCTAAATTTGATGTAAGTAACGTCTACCTTTCCAAAACAAGTGTTTCTCTCGCGGAAGGAGACAAAGTGTTGGCAGGTTTTATAAATGAGGGAACCTCCGTTACTTTGGAACTACTGACAGACGGGGACCTTTCCCTTGTTTGTGACTTGAAAGAAGTGGCATCTATTGGTGAACGTAAAAATGCGAAATTGAGAAAGCGGTTTGCCAAGATTTCCAGAATCTATCCGCTTGCAGTACTTCTTTTGACGGTACTCATGATTATAATAGGCGGATTTACAAGCGGCGAATGGTTTGAAGTGATGAGAAGAGTCAGTGTGCTTTTGGTAGCGGCGACAACGGCTTCTTATGTATTTTTTGCTCCAACGTTGGCATCTTGTGCAGTTTGGAGTTTGAAACGAAAAGGTTTGGCACTCGCCAACGCTGATTTGATTGAAGAATTGGCAGAAATAAACTGTGTTGTCTTTGAAAAAGATGGTATTTTAACCGACGGGGATTACAAACTCCGTAGTATCTATACGAAAGAAGGCGTTTCGGAAGAGGACTTTTTAATGATTGCAGGAAACTGTATCGGTGAAAGAAATCATCCGATTTCAGACCTACTCACGCCTTACATGAATCACTATGTTCCAGCAACGGATGTGCTTGAGTTTCCGGGTGAGGGCTTAGAGTGCACGATGATGAAAAAGACGTTTCTGTGCGGTTCAGAAAGCTTTATGAAGAAAAACGGCGTCGATATTGGTGCGCACAAAGATTATACGCTTTACGTTGCAATTGACGGTGAGTTTGTTGGGGCAATGGTCGTGCAGGATTTCTTAAAGCAGGGCACCAGTGGCCCGGTTCATCTTTTAAGAAGAACGGGCGTGGAAAAATTCGTGATGTTCACATCCGACAGAAAAGAAGTTGCAGAGCCTGCATATTTAGATTGCGGTGCAGACGAGTTTTACTGTAACCTTACACCGTTTGAAAGAACGGAACTGATCAAAAAAATCAAAAAAGATGAAAACACTGTTTTAGCATATATCGGCGATTTGGAGAAAGGCGCAAACGCGATGGACGAAGCAGATATAGGCATCACAATGGTTGACCCGAATTATGGTGAAGTTGAGTATGCGGATGCGCTCCTTTTAGGAGATATGAACGCCTTGGCAGAAGCCATTGAAACAGCTCGTGTTGCCTTTGGTAAACTTGAACTTCATTTCTACGGTGCAACAGCAATGAAAATTGTTTTGGTTCTTCTTGGTTTATTCGGTGCAATCAGTACGGCAACAGCCATTTTACTTGATGCCTGTCTTGCCGGTGCAGCACTGATTTCTGCCAAAAATATGATGAAAAAATAAAAAAAGACACCGTCTTGTACGGTGTTCTTTTTGTGAAACAAAAGGAGAAATTTATGTTCGGACAACTTATCTCAAATGTAAACAACGCTCTATACGGCTACATTTTAATTATTCTTTTGATTGTGTGCGGTCTTTATTTTACCGTGCGGTCTAAATTTGCACAATTCAGACTTTTTCCGCAGCAATTGAAGTGCGTCGGAGAAAAACCAAAAGATAAAAAAGGAATTTCGTCTTTTCAGGCGCTTATGGTCTCTACCGCATCCCGCGTGGGAACGGGGAATATCATTGGTGTTTCCACGGCCCTTTGTTTAGGCGGTTTCGGCTCTGTTTTTTGGATGTGGATGATTGCGCTTGTCGGTGTTGCATCTGCATTGGTAGAAAGTACGCTCGCGCAGATTTTTAAAAAGCGTGGCGCGGACGGAACATTTTATGGCGGCCCGGCATACTACATTGAGGCGGGATTAAAAAGCAGATTTTTAGCAGTGTTGTTCTCTGTATTTTTAATTGTAACATACGGTTTGGGTTTTAATATGCTGGCCTCTTTCAACCTGCAGTCTACATTCTCCGGCTACGCATTTTATAATGAAACAACAACACCCTGGATGATTGGCGTAATTTTGGCGATTTTAGTTGGATATTGCTTGTTTGGCGGAGGGAAACGTATTGTAAAAGTTACAGGTGTTTTGGTTCCGGTAATGGGTATTTTATATGTGCTGGTAGCACTCTTTGTTGTGGTAAAAAACATTGGCCTTCTTCCGGGTGTTTTTTTGAGAATTTTTGAAGAAGCATTTGATTTTCAGGCAATCTTCGGTGGTTTCTCCGGCTCTTGCGTGATGTACGGTATCAAAAGAGGGCTCTTTAGTAACGAAGCCGGTGTAGGCTCAGCGCCTAACGCTTCTGCAACAGCGGATGTGAATCATCCCGTCACACAGGGTTTGGTGCAGATTTTGTCTGTATTTATAGATACCATCTTAATTTGTTCCGCGACGGCTTTTATGTGCCTTTGCTCCGGTGTGGAGCCCACAGAGGCACTTTCCGGTGCACCTTATGTGCAGGAATCACTCAAACATGTTTTTGGTGTGGCAGGACCGATTTTTATTACAGTCGCAATGATTTTATTCGCATTCACCACACTTTTGGGGAATCTTTTCTACGTGGATCAGTGCGTATTCCACATTCTGAAACGGGAGCCGAGCAAAAACCTTAAGCGTGTTTATCATTTGATTGCAGCATTGGTAATTTTGATAGGATCAGTGCTAAGTGCAGATTTACTTTGGAATATTGCAGATATTACGATGGGACTCATGGCGCTTATCAATATTCCGACAATTTTAATTTTAGGGAAATATGCGATACGCGCTTTAAAAGACTACGACAAAAAGAGAAAAACAGGAAAGGAAATTTCATTTCGCGCAGTCGATATCGGCCTCGAAAACGAGGTTGAATGTTGGAAATAATCCGTCTGTTTTCTTGACATAAAATAGGCGATATTGTATAATAATAGATAGAGTAGTAAAAAATGAATGCTTTTTTAGGAGGACCAGTATGTTAGTATCAGCAAAAGAAATGTTATTAAAAGCAAAACAGGAAAAGTATGCCGTTGGTCAGTTTAATATCAACAATCTGGAATGGGCAAAGGCAATTCTTATGACAGCGCAGGAATGTAATTCTCCTGTTATTCTTGGTGTTTCCGAGGGTGCAGGAAAATATATGTGCGGCTACAAAACCGTTGTAGGTATGGTAAAAGGCATGATTGAAGAAATGGGAATCACCATTCCCGTTGCAATCCATTTGGATCACGGAAGTTTTGAACACGCAAAGAAAGTAATCGAAGCGGGTTTTTCTTCTGTTATGTTTGACGGTTCACACTATGATATCGAAGAAAATATTGAAAAGACCAAAGAAATTATTGCTTTAGCACACGGAAAAGGTATTTCTGTAGAAGCAGAAGTTGGTTCTATCGGCGGCGAAGAAGACGGCGTAGTCGGCGGCGGAGAAGTGGCAGATGTAAATGAATGTAAACAAATCGCAAGTTTAGGCGTGGATATGCTTGCGGCCGGTATTGGTAACATCCACGGAAAGTATCCGGAAAACTGGGCGGGTCTTCGCTTTGACGTATTGGAAAAAATCAGCGAAGAAACCGAACCGATGCCGCTCGTTTTACACGGCGGAACCGGTATTCCGGAAGACATGATTAAAAAAGCAATTTCTTTAGGCGTTTCTAAAATCAATGTAAATACCGAATGTCAGCTTTCCTTTACAGCGGCCACAAGAAAATATTTTGAAGAAGGAAAAGATTTAGTTGGCAAGGGCTTTGACCCGAGAAAAGTACTTCTTCCGGGCTTTGAAGCAATTAACGCAACCGTAAAAGAAAAAATGGAACTTTTTGGTTCTGTAAATAAAGCGTAAATACAACACTTTAAAAGACCTCTTGAATGTGTTTCTTCAGAGGTCTTTTTTTGACGTTTTTTTTGAAAAAATCTTGCAAAAAAGGTTGTACTTTGTCTAAAAATGTGAT
>JAZRET010000263.1:0-6828 GCA_045660945.1 Congzhengia sp. | reverse complement strand
TGTTCTTTCGTCATATTCTCAATCAGCATATCACAATATTTCCTCCGGCAGATTTATAAATTCTGTTTCTGATTGCCGTGGCAATTCCGCCGTTTTCAAACGGAAGTTCTGCAAAAATCACGTCTGCACCCATTTCATCTGCACGGCGAAGCGCATCAAAAAGGTTCGCAGAATACGCAATTTCGTCTTCTCCCAACGAGAGAACCTCTGCGCTTTCATACACCGCCTCTCCCGCAGTTAAAACCACGATTTTTTTATTTTTCTCTTTTAAAATCGCACGCTTTATTTCTTCGCGACACGTTTTCCCGTCAAACACCGTTAAGGATGCATTTGGCGCGTAATGTTTATATTTCATACCCGGACTTTTCGGCGCAGTTTCGTCTGCATCTTTAGGAGCATATCCTTCAACTTCACCGAGTAGAGATGCAAGCATTTCCTGCGTAACGCCCCCGGGACGCAAAATTCTGGGCGGCTCTACCGTAAAATCAACAACCGTGGATTCAAGCCCCACATCGCATGGACCACCATCAATAACGTACGCAATACGCTCTCCTAAATCTTCAATGACGTGCTCTGCGCGCGTAGGGCTGGGACGTCCTGAAACATTGGCAGAAGGGGCTGCCACAGGTACGCCACTTCTTAAAATGAGCGCTCTTGCAATTTCATTTTCCGGGATTCTGATTGCAACCGTTTCCCCGCCGGCGGTTACCTCATCAGGTACAAGGTCGCTTTTTAAAAGTACCATCGTAATCGGTCCCGGGCAAAGTGTGTTTAATACCTTTTTCGCCTTTTCAGGTACAGTCTTTGTGAGTTTATAAATATCTTCTTTTGTTGCGATATGTACAATTAAGGGGTTATCGGACGGTCTTCCTTTTGCGGCATAAATTTTCTGAACCGTTTCGCCTGACAGCGCGTTTCCGCCAAGACCGTACACGGTTTCTGTAGGAAAGGCTACAAGTTCCCCCAGTCTGAGTGCCTCTGCCGCTTTCTCCAATCTATTCAGTTCTGCTTTTTCGCTTATTTTGATCACTTTTGCAGACATATCGGTCTCCTGTTTTGAGGTGATTTCTTTTCTGTGGTACAAAATTACATATATCTCTAGTTTATATTGTACCACTTTTTTCGAAAAAAATATAGTTTTTTTTCGTATTTTCTTGAAATTTCTTTCAAAATAGTGTAAAATAGAGTAAATAAGCGATAATTTTAAAGATGATTTTTTCGTTTTGTATAGAAAAAAGTTGCGCTTTTTGTTGCAACAAAAAAGAGGTGGGACATTATGAAAAAGACAACCGCATTGATACTTGCTGCGCTACTTACACTTACCCTTTGTCCGCTTGCACACGCAAACGGCTACACCGTAGTAAGCGAGCCGCAATTTAATATGGCAGAAACCTTTGAAAGCACCGTGACCAAGGTTTCCAAAAACACCAAGTGGGCGCTGATGACCTATAACGGCATCATGATGACCGGATATGAGTGGGAAGCGATGGGTGAAATCACTTCTGAATACATCCCCGCAAAGAAAAACGGAAAATGGGGCTACATTAGTCCCGAAGGCGATGTTTTAATTTCCTATCAGTTCAGTGACGTAGGTTATTTTAAAAACGGCCTTGCGATGGCAAAAACTGAAGGCGGTCAGTATGTTTACATTACCGTTTCCGGCAAAACAAAGTTTGTTTCGCCGTTTGACTATTCGTTCTCCCCTTCAGGCGGCGCAATTTGCGGTATGCTAAACGGGCTTTACGGCTACTGCGATACCGATGGTCAGATTTTTATAGAACCGCAGTTTGATATGGCGTTTGATTTCCACGAAGGCTATGCTGCCGTAAAATTCGGCGGAAAATGGGGATATATCGGCACAAACGGAAAGTACTCCATCCGCCCGACGTATGACTACGCAAGCGACTTTTTCGGTGGTTTTGCCGTTGTTCGTTCCGGAAGCAAATATGGTATTATCAACACCGCCGGTACCAAAACCGCAGGTTTTTCGTTCGACTATATCGGAGAGCCGGATGATAAAGGCAGATACCCTGCAAAAGCAGGCTCTACCAGCGGTTATATCAACACTGCTGGCAAATGGCTTTTAAAAACAGATTATGACTACTGCTACCGCTTCACTGAAGGCGTAGCACGTGTATATAAAAACGGTTTATGGGGTTATATCGACGAAAACGGCAACCCCCTTGTTGATTTGATTTTTGCCGATTGTGGCGAATACTTAAACGGAAGAGCGCCGTTTTCCATTGACGGATCTCTCTGGGGATATTTAAAACTCAACTCCACCGTTTACGTTCCCCCAAAAGAACCCGATACGCCGACACCTTCTAACCCGGGGGCATCGCAGGAACCGGAAGAACAAAAACCGGTTGTCGTTATCACGGGAAATATGGAACGCCCGAAAGAACCGGTCGGTGATCGTTGTATTTCTATGAAAATCAATTCTCAGCTCGCTTTAAACGGCTCCGCTGAATATACACTGGCTTCTCCCCCGATCTTATTAAACGGCATCACGATGGTGCCCGTAAGAGATGTCGTGGAACTTTTAGGCGGCACGCTCACCTGGAACGCCGAAACAAAACGTATTAACATCCGTCTTGCCGGAGGAACCGTTTCTATTACCGTTGGCAGCCGCATATGCTATATCAACGGAACACCGGGATTTTTAACCGCAACACCGGTCATTTCTTCTACCGGAAGTACACTCATCCCGGTAAGATGCGTTGTTGACGCACTAAAGTGTGAAGTTGTCTGGGACGGCGCAACACAAAATATTTTCATAAACTACTAAGGTTTTCAAAAAGAAAGGAACAGACCTATGTCTATTTTAGTAACCGGCGGCGCAGGCTATATCGGTAGCCACACCTGCGTTGAACTGTTAGAAAGTGGCTATGAAATTGTTATTATTGATAATTTTTCCAACTCCAAACCGGAGGCTTTAAACAGAATTAAGAAAATTACGGGAAAAGACTTCAAATTCTACGAAGCTGACATTTTAGATAAAGCAGCATTAGAAACTATTTTTGCGGAAAATGATATTGAAGCAGTCATTCATTTCGCCGGTCTTAAAGCAGTTGGCGAATCGGTAGCCGTACCTCTTCGCTACTATCACAATAACATCACCGGGACACTCGTCCTTTGCGACGTGATGCAAAAAGCAAACGTTAAGAAAATGGTGTTTAGCTCTTCTGCAACGGTTTACGGCGATCCTGCCTCCGTTCCGATTAAAGAAACTTTTCCACTTCACACCACAAACCCCTACGGCAGCACAAAAATGATGATTGAAGATATCCTACGTGACCTTTATGTATCAGACAACGAGTGGAGCATTGCACTTCTTCGTTATTTTAACCCCATTGGCGCGCACAAAAGCGGTCTCATTGGCGAAGATCCCAACGGCATTCCCAATAACTTAATGCCTTACATTGCGCAAGTAGCAGCAGGAAAGCTTCCTTGCCTTTCTGTTTTCGGAAACGATTATGACACGCCCGACGGTACCGGCGTGAGAGACTATATTCACGTTGTAGATTTAGCACAGGGACACTTAAAAGCGCTCGCGAAAGTACTTGAAACTACCGGTGCAGAAGCTTATAATTTGGGCACCGGTAACGGCTATAGCGTACTTGACGTTGTCGATGCGTTTGAAAAAGAAAACGGCGTGAAGGTAAATTTAAGAATTACGGAGAGACGCCCGGGTGACATTGCAGCCTGCTACGCAGATGCGACAAAAGCAAAAGAAGAGCTCGGCTGGGAAGCAAAATTTGGTATTAACGAAATGTGCCGTGACGCATGGAACTTTATGGTGAAAAACCCTAATGGACTATAAAACAAAAACCCAGAAACGTATTGTTTCCGGCTTTTTATTGTTAATTTTTTTGTGTCCTTCGTTGCTTTTCCGCTTTTCCTGTGATAAAATGAAAACAGAAATTGTTGTTTTGGAGGGAAAACACATGAAACAAAAGAACAAAGTTTTGATTCTGCTCACAATGATATGCATGCTCTTAATCAACACGATTCCGGCGTTTGCAAACAGCGAAATCTCTGTTTATATCAACGAAGATCGTTTGGAATTTGATGTTCCGCCGCAAATCATAAACGACAGAACGATGGTTCCAATGCGAAAGATATTTGAATCTTTAGGCGCTGTTGTAACCTGGGATGAACCGTCACGAACCGCAACCGGTAAAAAAGGCGACGTGACCGTAAACGTCTCGATTGATTCAAAAATTCTCTTTAAAAACGGCGTTCCAAAGACATTAGACGTTGCGCCCGCTTTAATCGACGGCAGAACCTTAGTGCCCGTGCGTGCAATCGCAGAAAGTTTCGACTGCGAGGTCGACTGGATTGCCGAAACTAGAACGGTGCAAATCACAACAGTCGGAAGCGCTCCCGAAAAAGCAGTACTTTCCGCGTCTGAACTCTCAGAAAAAGTTTCACCTTCTGTTTTTTATATAGAAGTGCATGACGGTTTGGGCGAAGTGTTTGCAAGTGGCAGCGGATTTTTCATTTCTTCTGATGGCGTCGCTGTAACCAATTACCATGTAATTGAAGACTCCTACGGCGCAATCATCACAACCACAAGCGGCGACCGCTTTGAGGCAACCGACATTATCGCATACGACGAATCGCTTGACGTTGCCATTATCCGCATCAGCAAAACCTCTTTAAAAGGAAAAAAGGTTTCGGGTTTCCCGAGTCTGAAAATGGCAGATAGCGACAATATAAAAGCAGGGCAAACCGTTTACGCTTTGGGTAGTCCCAGAGGTTTCCAAAATACCATTTCCAACGGTATTATCAGCAACCCGTGCCGAACAAACGCAGAGGGAACATTTATCCAGATTACCGCTCCCATTTCCCCCGGTTCCAGCGGCGGAGCCCTCGTGAACGAATACGGCGAAGTTTTGGGTATCACCTCTTCATACATTGAAGAATCACAAAATATCAATTTTGCAATTCCGATTAATATCGTTAAGCAGTTTGATACATCTGCAGAAGGCATTCCTTATGCCGAACTTGCACAAAGCGGCCAAAACTCCTTCCTTTTAGAAGTGGATCCGCAAGTAGTTGAAATCGGCGTTGGCGAAGTTGCTGAAATTTTGGTACACGCCGAAGGCAAAGGCGATTGGTCTGTTTATTGGGATACAGAAGATGAAAACATCGTAGGTTGCGAATGGGGCAACTGGCACGACGATGACCCCAACGTCTGCTCCTTGTTTGTTGAAGGTCTGCGCGCAGGCACCGCAACAATCACCGTTTACTCCGACGTGGATTTTAAAGGTATCGACATCACCGTCCGCGTAAAAGGCGCTTCCGGTCCGTCTACATCTTATTCCTACTATCCCGGAACGTACATCCCAACATATACGTCAATCACCGGCGTAAATCCCTATGAAGTCGAAACGTTTGAAGAAGGCGTGATGTATTACTACGACCACTACGACGTAGCGGCGGCAAAAAAATATGTTGATTCCTTATTAAACCTTGATTTCTACCTTGTAAATTCAAAAGAAACGAAAGACTATGTTCAGTATTTCTACGCATCACCACGCGGTGACTTTATGTCCTTCTCTTTGGTGTTCTCTGAACGCGAAACGTGGATTATTGTTCCGCTTCCGTAATTAAAAAAACAAAAAGCAGAAACGAAAATTCGTTTCTGCTTTCTTTTTTGCCTTTTTACTGATTCTTTAAAAATTCTTTTTCCATTTCTAAAATGTCTTCAAGCCAATAGATACCAATGTCTAAAGCTGCCCACATACTGGTGCGTTCTGCTTTTTTTGTGAGTTTTGCGGTGGAGATATCTGCGCCGTTTTTTTCCAAAAGTTCGATGGTGATTTTCTTTGCCATATCTAAATCATTTACGTTTTCTGTTTCCAAAATCGTAAAGCGCGCGATAAAGTTATCATTAAAATCTCCAAAATAAAGCACATTGCCATCACGAATTAAAGGCTTTCCGCGATAGATAAGCGTTTCTCTTTCTGTTACTGCTGTTGCCATGTTTTTTCCTCCTAAATGTTTTGTCTATTTTAATCCTGCTCGAGTTCTTTTAATGTTTTCATGTCCACGGGCTCTTCATTTTTATGAGAACGTGATGTGTTTTTGATAATCACGATGTCTTCTGTTTTAAATTCATTTACCACAGTGTCTGTTTCAGAATCCATCTTTACCTGAACGATACCGCGGAGTAAATGTGAATTCACAACCGTTCCACGGCCTAGAGGTGTGTCTACTACAGCGCCGTTGTTTGGTGTTTCTTTCAAAAGAGCTTCGTATGCTTCCTGCTCATATTTTAAGCAGCACATCAGTCTTCCACAGGTTCCGGAAATTTTCGTCGGGTTTAAAGAGAGCGACTGTTCTTTTGCCATCTTAATAGAAACCGGTTCAAAATCTCCTAAAAACTGAGAACAACAAAGCGGTCTTCCACAGATGCCTAAACCTCCCAAGAGCTTAGCCTCATCTCTTACACCAATCTGGCGAAGTTCGATTCTCGTTCTAAACACGGATGCTAAATCTTTCACTAACTGACGAAAATCGACTCTTCCGTCTGCCGTGAAGTAAAACAGGATTTTACTTCTGTCAAAGGTATACTCCACATCTACAAGATTCATTTCTAATCCATTTGCGTTGATTTTTTCCTGACAGATGTCAAACGCTTCTTTTGTGCGTGTTTTGTTTTCCTCAACTTGTTTTCTGTCTTCTTCGGTCGCCTTTCGAAGTACGCTTTTAATCGGCATATTAAAAGACGCTTCGTCGATTTCTTTCGGACCTAATACCACTTCGCCGAATTCCACGCCGCGCGTAGTTTCAACGATTGCGCCGTCTCCGGCGGAAAGG
>JAZRET010000262.1:0-2527 GCA_045660945.1 Congzhengia sp. | reverse complement strand
CAATGCTTCGTATTCCCGTAGGTCTTCACAATGTTCCCGAAGAGAAGATCTTCCGTCCTGCATGCTGGAATGCATTCGGCACAAAGGATCTTGAGAGTGCTGACTACAGAGCTTGTCAGGCATACGGTCCGATGTACAAATAATCTCGGTCGCGTAAAAGCAAGTGAATCAAGCAAAACAAGGAAACAGTTATTTATAAAAAAGAAGTAGGAATTCGCAAAAGCGAATTCCTATTTTTTTGAAACCTCTTGTCATCCCCGGCGCTTTGTGGTATAGTATAAAGAGAAAAACATTATAATGAGGAGACTTTAAAATGAAAAAGATTTTGTGTAGCTTATTAGTAGCGATGATGCTTGCGTCTGCACTTCCTGTTTCAGCAAGCAGAAGTTTTCCGGATATTTCCGGTCACTGGGGAGAAAAAGCGATTCAGGTAATGACAGAAAGCGGCGCAATCAAAGGATATGATGATGGAACATTTAAGCCCGACAGAACCATTTCAAGATGTGAGTTTTTGGCGATTGCCGTCAGAGCAACTTTATCCGATTATCCAAAAGTAAAAGGTAAGTGGTGGCAGAGTGAATACGATGCTGCCACATATCACTCGATTATAAATTACACCGCTATGACGGAACCGATCATGGAAGACCCCATTACAAGAGTAGAAATGGCAGAAATCGTTGTAAGATGTGTTGAGATAAAAGGCGAATACATTGATCCGTACAGAGACCAAGTTGAAAAACAAGTAAAAGATTTCTATGAGGGTGGAAAATATAACAATGATTTTTATGTGGCAAAGGCATATGTTGCAGGACTTGTCACGGGAAGAGATGACAACACTTTTGATTTTCGTGGAAACGCAACGAGAGCAGAAGCGGCAACCATTCTTTACAGAATGGAGCATAAAGAGGCCCGCATTCCTGCAAATATTGTAAAAAAAGAAATTCCGCCGATTGTGATTTACGAAGGTCAGGAACGAACAAACAGACTTGCCCGCGTTGGAGATACAGTTATCAAGGCAGACGGAACAGAGGTTGTTTTAAAAATCGGTCCCAGCGGTGTTTTAGGTGAAGGACAGGGCGTTGCACCGGATTTGGGATTTTATTATAATGTAAAAGGCGATAACCCCTCAAGAGTAGTCGATACAAGGATGTTTAGCGGCGGTGCACGCGAAGGATGGCGCAGTTCGGTGGGCACTTCGATTTGTGGTGACTTCTATTATGTTCATCCATTAACAGGAGAAGGGCATTGGGGAACAGAGTGGAGTCGCCTATATAGCCCTTCCTACTATAGAATGCTTGTAAACGATATTGAAGGCAAATACGACGGAGAAATATCTGAAGATAAACAGTTAATCTGGTTTGATCGTATTGGGGATTGGATGCCTATGTATCGCTATCGCGACGGAAGTTTTAAATAAGATATATAAAAGACCTTGTTGGAGAAATCCATCAAGGTCTTTTGTGTTTTGGTGCTCTTTTTGCATCTGTTTTTTATTTTCTTTTATTTTGAAGTAGTTTTATTTTGTCGCGGAGAGTTGCTGCATCTTCAAATCGCAATTCCGATGCGGCGAGTTTCATCTGCTCATTTAGAAGCTCAATCTGCATATTAATATCCATCGACTTAGAAATTTTAATGTTTGCAACGCTTTCATCCACCACTTCACTGATGGGAGAAATCACTTCGCGTACGTTTTTCTGAATCGTTTTCGGGGTGATGCCGTGCTCTTCGTTATAAGCCGTTTGAATTTTCCGACGTCTGTTTGTTTCGGTGATGGCGCGGTTCATCGAATCTGTGATAGAATCGGCGTACATAATGACTTTGCCATCTGCATTTCGCGCCGCGCGGCCGATGGTTTGAATGAGTGAGGTCTCTGATCTTAAAAAGCCCTCTTTGTCCGCATCCAAGATCGCAACAAGCGAAACCTCAGGAATGTCTAACCCTTCGCGGAGGAGGTTAATGCCGACTAAAACGTCAAACAAGCCTTCGCGCAGTTCTTTTATAATTTCCATTCGTTCCATGGTTTTCACTTCAGAATGAAGGTATTTTACTTTGATATCTAATTCGCGCAGATAGTCGGTTAAATCTTCTGCCATTTTCTTGGTTAAGGTTGTTACCAAAACGCGATTTTTCTTTTTCACATGTTCGTGAATTTCACCCACTAAATCATCAACCTGCCCTTTTACAGGACGTACGATAATCTCAGGATCCAGTAATCCCGTCGGGCGGATAATTTGTTCTGCCACCTGTGTGGAGCGTTCTCTTTCGTATTCTGCCGGCGTTGCGCTGACATAAATCACCTGATTGAGTTTTTCGTTAAATTCGGTAAAGTTTAAAGGACGGTTATCAAATGCAGAGGGAAGACGAAAACCGTAATCAACCAAAGATTCTTTTCTTGAATGGTCGCCGTTATACATGGCGCGAACCTGCGGAATGGTAACGTGCGATTCGTCCACAACCAATAAAAAATCATCGGGAAAGTAGTCTAAAAGCGTAAACGGGGCAGAGCCGGGGGCTCTTCCGCTAATGT
>JAZRET010000261.1:0-2639 GCA_045660945.1 Congzhengia sp. | reverse complement strand
TTCACCCCGACAAAGTAGTTTTCACTTATCAGGGCGACGGTGACCTTGCCGCTATCGGTACGGCTGAAACCGTGCACGCTGCTGCAAGAGGTGAAAATATCACCATTATCTTTATTAACAACGCAATCTACGGTATGACCGGCGGTCAGATGGCTCCAACCACACTTCCCGGTCAGGTAACACAGACCTCTCCTTACGGTCGTGATACCAAAACACAGGGCTTCCCGTTAAGAGTCAGCGAAATGCTCGCGACAACATCGGGTGCTGCCTACATCGAACGTGTTGCGGTTGATTGCGTGAAAAACGTAAACAGAGCGAAAAAGGCAATCAAAAAGGCTTTTGAAACACAGATTGCAGGAAAAGGCTTCTCCTTAATCGAAGTTGTTTCCACCTGTCCCACAAACTGGGGATTATCTCCGCAGGAAGCTATTAAATGGCTCCAGGAAAACATGCTTCCATACTATCCGTTAGGCGTTTACTGTGACAGAACGGAAGAAGAAAAATAAAACGTAATTTGTAGGGGTGACCCTGCGCGGGAACCGCGTTGGGTGCCCCTATCTTATTATTACAATTGAGGTTAATATGAAAATTACCAAAATTGAACCACAAAAAAAACACAAAAACAGAATGTCCGTATTTTTAGACGGTGAATTTGCATTTGGTATAGACAGTTTTACGCTTTTTTCTTTGCACCTTAAAGAGGATGATGAAGTGACAGAAGAAAAACTCACTTCTATCAAGCAAACCATTTTGTTTGAAGATGCAAAGAACAAGGCGGCGAAACTTCTTTCTGCACGCAGTTATACGGCGCGCGATATGAAGAAAAAGCTGCTTGAATACACAGGCGATGAAGAAACCGCCGAAAAGGCGCTTTCATTTTTAAAAGAATATCGCTTGATTGATGATCGTGACTATGCAAGACGATTTGCAAGCGACTGTTTGCGTATAAAAAAACTCGGAAAGCGAAACATTCGCATGAAACTTTTAGAAAAAGGGATCTCCGCCACCCTTGCAGACGAAACGATAGAGGCACTTGACTGTGCAGAAGAAGAAAAGGAAAATTTAGAAAAGATTCTTATGAAAAAGCTCGGCGAAAATTTTGAATTTAAAAATTTGATGAAAGCAAAACGATATGCCGCCTCACGCGGATACGACTTTGATGAAATAGACAGCGCGATACGCGCAATCAAAGAAGCACAAGAAGAATTTTAAAAAAGCAGAAAGAGAGGTGCTACGGATATGACCAAAGGAAAATTTGCAGGCGTTATTATTAATCGTCTTGCGTTAAATATTGACCGTATTTTCCACTACGCAATTCCGGATGCACTCATTGATTCTGTTACCGTTGGAAGTCATGTTTATGTGCCGTTTGGAAGAGGCAACAAACAAATTGACGGGTTTGTTCTTTCCCTTGCCGACGAAATTGATTTTGACGGACCGGTAAAAGAAATTCTTTCTTTGAAAACCCCCACGCCTCTTTTCGATGCGAAAATGCTTGAAATTTGTAACTTTTTGAAAAAACGATATTTTTGCTCTTACATCAGTGCGCTAAAAACAATCTTGCCGCCCGGAAGCGCGCGAAAAAACGCGGTTTCTGACAAACTGCTTCGTGGCTCATGCCTGAATGTTCCTTACGACGAAGCATACGCCGCATTAGAATCCCTTCGCGACAAGGCACCCCGTCAGGCAGCAGTTTTAGAACTTTTAATACAAAACGAATTCGTTTCTGACAGTGATATTACATTTTTAACCGGTGCATCTTACGGTGCTCTTAAAGTTTTAAAATCAAAAGGACTGATCCGAGAAGAAGAGCTCGAAGTTTTCCGCCTTCCGGTGGATTATGATGCGATTGAAAAAACCGTTTCACCAAAACTCACAGACGAGCAGAAAAAAGCCGTTAGCACCATCACAGATTCCATAAAGCGCGAAGAAAGCAAGACTTTTCTGCTTCACGGCGTTACGGGAAGCGGAAAAACCGAAGTTTTTCTAAACTGCATCGAGCATGTTTTGGAAAAAGGAAAAACGGCAATCATTTTAGTTCCTGAAATTTCACTAACGCCGCAGATGGTAACGCGCTTTGTCTCCCGCTTTGGAAAGCGCATCGCAGTGCTTCACTCTGCCCTTTCCATCGGCGAGCGAAATGATGAATATAAGCGCATTAAAAACGGCGAGGCGGATGTTGTAGTCGGTGCGCGTTCGGCGATTTTTGCTCCCTTAAAAAACATCGGTATCATCGTGGTTGACGAAGAACACGAAACAAGCTATAAAGCTGAAAACGCCCCCACATACCACGCCCGTGATGTTGCACTTTTCCGTGCAAAAGAAAGCCGCGCCGTGTGTGTTTTAGCATCTGCTACACCGTCGGTAGAAAGCTTTTACCGTGCAAAATCTTTCGAGTACACGCTCCTTACACTATCCGAAAGAGCAACAGGAGCAACTTTACCCGAAATAACGGTATCCGATATGAGAGAAGAAATCAAATCAGGAAACCGTTCGTGTATAGGAAGCACTCTTTTTGAAGAGATTTCTAAAAACATAACATCACACGAACAGACCATTCTGTTTTTGAACAGACGCGGTTTTTCCACATTTGTTTCCTGCAGAAATTGCGGTTATGTGGCAAAATGTAAAAACTGCGA
>JAZRET010000260.1:0-7190 GCA_045660945.1 Congzhengia sp. | reverse complement strand
TCCCGCCACAATTGGTTTATGTACTTTGGTTATCCTTCATATACCCCGGAACAACTTGAGGATATGAAGAACAAAACTGTGACATATAACGGGCAGGAAATGTCTGTTTATGAAGCGCGAACAAAGCAAAGGAGCATGGAGCGTGCTGTAAAGAACTCGAAACGGAAACTGGTGGCTCTGGATGAGACAATGAAGAATCTGCCAGAGAATGAACGGTATATGCCTAATATGTATTTCACAAAACAAAGCGCCACATTAAAGCGACAAGAAGCACGCATTGCTGATTTTTGTAAGCAAACAGGCTTAAAACGCGACAAGTTCCGCGAACAAGTGTTTTCCACTGAAACGGAAAACGAAATAATGCGATGGACAAAATCTGTCAGTCAAAAAGCGGTTATGGCAAGCAAGAATGTGTTGACAACTGCTGATGGAAAGACTATAATAATAGTGAGTGATGTCCGTACATACGGCATACCATACTCTATTACACAAAGAACGAATAGAAAAGGCGGCATCGACCGCAATTACTATGATGCAGACGGAAATCAGTATAAGCAGGTCAGCAACCACGACCACGGTCATAAAAAAGAAAGTCTACTTGGAGACCACGGCGAGCATGCACACGACTATTATATTGATGAGAACAACAATATTAAACACGCAGACGCAAGAGAATTGACCGATGAAGAAAGAAAGGAGAACCGTGATATTCTATGATTACAATTGAAAAAATCAAATCGCGAATCGAAGAAGGATGTTCTCACTTCACTTTTGAATACAATGATAAAGTATGCGGAATAGACCCGGTATACAACCCCAAAGACGGTCAACGATACGAAATGTGGTGCGGAGAAGATGAATATACCGCCAAAAGCGTTGACGAAGTCATGTCAAAGCCTATGTTTGACGGCAAATGCTTGTCGGAAATATATGGGAAAATTGACATTATCGATTGGTAATAAACAACTAAATAGTGAATCAAAGCATTGTGCGAAAGCATAGTGCTTTTTTTATGCTTAAATTTCCACTTCCCGGCGGTGGTTTAAACTTCGGGTCTTGCTTGCGGCGAAACCGCGTTTAAAAACTTGCAAGAAGAAAGGAGTTCTTTATGGAATTCTTAAAAGCAATTCTGGGAGAGGAACTTTTTACCACATTTTCCGAAAAGGTTTCCGCATACAACGAAAGCAATCCTGATAAAGCCATCAAGATTGCAGACTTATCCACAGGGCTTTATGTGGATAAAAACAAGTATGACGCTGCTATTTCGGAAAGAGATGGGTATAAGGGATTACTTTCTCAACGTGACGCGGACATCGAAGACTTAAAAACAAAGGCTTCCTCCGCGGACGATTTAACAACGCAGCTTACAGCGTTGCAAGACAAGTACACAAAAGACACCGACGACCTGCAGGCGCAGCTCAAGCAGACCAAATTTGATTCTGCTTTAGATGTTGCATTGGCGGGAAGTGGTGCAAAAAACACAAAAGCATTGCGTGCGCTTTTAGACATGGAAAAGATTTCGTTTAAGGACGATGCACTCCACGGCTTTACAGAGCAGTTGGAACAAATCAAAACCGAAAATGACTATCTTTTCGAAGCGGCGAAGCCCGGCGCCACAGGCATGCGCCACGGTAGCGCTGGCGGTTCTGCTGACCCGTTTGTCCAAAGTGCAAGAAGCGCTGCAGGCTTAAAAGATTGAAAGGAAGGATAAGAAATGGCAAATTCTATTGAATTGGCGCAGAAATTTGTGCCTATTATTGACGACATCTACAAAGGCGCGTCTGTTACACAGGTATTAGACGCACAGACACAGAACCTCGATTTCGCCGGCGTAAACACCGTTAAGGTGTTAAAGGTTGCTACAACCGGTCTCGGCGACTATTCGAGAAGCGGCGGTTATCCCAAAGGTGATGTAACCGCACAGTGGGAAACAATGACTCTTACCGAAGAACGCGGCAAGGAGTTCTCCATTGATCGTATGGACAATGAAGAAACTCTCGGCCAGGCATTCGGTGCATTAACCGGAACATTCATGCGCGACCATGTTATTCCGGAACTTGATGCTTACCGTTTTGCAAAATACGCATCTGCACAAGGCATCTTAAAGAAAAACGCAACAGCGGCTCTTACAGCGGATGACATCATCAGCGAAATTGACGCTGCAGTTATGGGTATGGATGCAGCAGAAGTTCCCGAAACCGGAAGAATCCTGTTCGTGAACTCTGACCTTAAACCCATCTTAAACAAGGCGCTCACACGTCACTGGGGCAGCGATTCTGCTGTTAATACAGCACTTACAGAATACAACGGTATGCCGATTCAGTACGTTGTTCCCTCTCGCTTCTACTCCGCAGTAACATTAAATGACGGTACCGAAGCGTGGGGTTTTGCTAAAGGCGAAGGCGCAAAGAAACTGAACTTCATGATTATCTATCCGCAGGCTGTTCTACAGGCAAAGAAATTCGCTCTTCCGAAAATCTTTGACCCCGACACAAACCAGGATAAAGACGCATGGAAGTTCCAGTTCAGACTCTATCACGACGCTTTTGTTTATGACAACAAAGCAAAAGGTATCTTTGCTCACATTGCAAACGTGTAATCGGAGGTGACAGCGAATGTTAGTTTCAAAGCAGGGTATTTTCCGCAATATCGACGAAAAGAAACTTCCGGAGTACAAAGAGAAGGGCTACAAGGTTGTAACCGGTGGAAAGCCGAACAAGGAGGACAAAGGGAAAGCCGGTGATAAGTGATGACTTACATCGGAACGAAAATCCCTAATGAGCAGGCGCAGGTCTATATGGACCGCGCCTTCCTCTATTTAAAGCACATCACTTTGAACCGCATCGCAGCCCTTTCTACCGAAAATGACACTGCTATTGCGGTGTCTGCAGTCGCCGAAGTGTTTTATTCTCATGCAGAGCGCGGGAACCTCTCCTCTGAAAACAATGACGGATATTCCGTTTCGTTCCGCAACACAGATATGTATGCTGAAGCGTACAAAACGGCGTGCGAATATCTTCCTCCCGAAATTCTGTATAGCGGGATGAAAGTGGTAGGTGGTGGCTTATGCTAAATTTAGAGTCCATCACCTTATACCACATCACAAACGATGACACCGGCGCATTTGAACGCACCGTCTATCAAGGAAGTGTCTATAAATCCATAAATCAGACATCTGAAGACGGTGGGTTCTCCGGGAACGATGTTTTTAAGATTCGTATTCCCGGCGTGGAGAACATCAACATTGCAAAAAACGATTATATTTTCCTTGGTGAAGGCCCCGACAAACTAAACAGTTTGGAATGTCGTAAAGTGGTGTTCATTGCGGACAACCGCAGGGGCAGTCTTCCCCACTTTAGAATCGAGGCGGTATAATATGGCAGGTTTTGAATTTTCCTTACGCGCCCAGGTGAATATTGACGACTATGGAGATATCATCGAACGTCGAGGCCTGGAAGATGGCGGTCGCGTGCAACAGGTATTGGACAGTGAGATTTTACATCACTGCGAACCATACATCCCGTTCGATACGGGTATGTTGCGCGACTCCGGTCCCCTTTCCACAGAAATTGGCTCCGGCATCATTGTGTACGATACACCTTACGCAAGAAAGCAATATTACGAAAACAGCGGCGGTGAAGGATTGCGCGGTCGATTGTGGTTTGAACGTGCGAAGGCGGACCACTTAAAAGACTGGGCTGAACTTGTTGCTGCAGAATCAGGAGGGACGGTGAGCTTGTTATAGTTATCGACGAAATTAAAAAGTTTATCGCCACCTGTCCACTGGTCAAGGGTAAAAAAATCAAGGTGAACAACCTTGACGAAACGCCCCTTTCCATGACAATTGACCAGGTTCCGGCAAATCCGGTAATCAAAAAGTATGTAGACGGTGGCACCCAACGGCAGACCATTTTTGTTCTCGCCAGTCGGGAAGAATATGACGCTCAAACCTGGAAGCAGATTGAAGTTGCAAACTTCTATGAAAACCTGCAAGAATGGTTTGAAGAACAAAATCACAACAAAAATCTGCCAGAACTTGGTAGCGGCCTGCGCGCACTTCGTATTGAAGTGACATCCAGTGGGTATTTATTCACATCGGATAAAAAGACGGCGCGTTATCAGATTCAGTGCAGATTGATTTATTACAAAGAAGGGAGATAAACAAACATGGGTTTTGACATCGTAGGACGTCACGAGAAAGTGGCGTTTTTTGGCGTAAAAGAAGCGGAGGGCAAGGTTACATACCACCGCATGAGAGGATTTACAGAACTTTCAACTTCTAAAAATCCCAAAGAGTACTCAAGACAGTACGTGGACGAATCCTTCGAGAGAACCGACGTAGTTGCATACGCAACATCTATCGGTTACAAATTCGACGAA
Organism: Congzhengia sp.; assembly: GCA_045660945.1. Taxonomy (GTDB): domain Bacteria; phylum Bacillota; class Clostridia; order UBA1381; family UBA9506; genus Congzhengia. The sequence goes on along the minus strand of JAZRET010000260.1, from coordinate 2,810 downwards.
CTCGAAGGTGACGCAATCCACGCTGACCTCGTTTCCATCGAGGAAAATGAACTCATCGGCAGTGCTGCTATTCGTGATATCGTTATTGTGGATATGACGGCTGCAGGTGAAGTAGAAGGCACATATGTTGCAAAATCTCGTGGTTTTACCGTTGTGCCCGATAGTTCCGGTGACTCTACCGACGCCATGACACATTCCGGTACCTTCCGTGCAAACGGCGACACCGTACTCGGTACCGCAACAACCACAGATGGTTGGATGACAATGACTTTCTCTGCTGAAGAGGAATAATTTACACGATGAGGCGGAGATACACTCCGCCTCGTTCTATCTAAAAAAGGAGTGTTCAACTTATGAAATACGAACCGAAAAAAAATACTATTGACTTTGAATTTCCCAACGGAGTAACATTCGTTGTTGACCCTATGAAAGCACAATCCAGAGCAACAGAAATCCAGGAACTCTTAAAAGAGCCGATGGCAGGCCGTGAAGGCGAACTGGTAGACCCTGCAATGCTCAAAAAGATGTGCAAAAACGCTCGTGTTTGCGTTGATTTATTGTTAGATGAAACCGGTGCTTCCAATAAGATTTTGGACGCAAATGCCGGCTATTATGACATTATGGATGTGTATTTCTTTATTTTGAAGAACGTCAACGCAAAATGCGCAGAAAAAAACGCTGAACGCGAAACAAAAACAAAATGAATTTATTGACCGAAAAACTTCCCGATTCGATTTGTGTTTGCGATGAACATTTCATCGTAAATACAGACTTCCGCATTTGGATTGAAGTGGAGCATCTCTTCTCTGAAAACAAACAACTTTCCCCGGAGGTAGTTTTGCGACTTTTTCAACTTGTTTTCAAAGAAAAAGTCCTTCCAAAAAGTTTTCAAGAAACGCTTTCTTCAATTCTCTCTTTTTATGCCTGCGGAAAAACATCCAAAAAGAGCGCTAAAACAAACGGAAACTCTGCACGTGTTGTTAGTTTCACAGAAGATGCGGGCTTTATTTACGCAGCATTTTTGGCGCAATACGGAATCGATTTGACGACAGTATCCCTTCATTGGTGGAAGTTTCGGGCGTTGTTTGATGGTTTAACCGACAATCACAAGATTGTAGAAATAATGGGCTATCGCGGACTAGACCTTTCTAAAATCAAGGACCGGGAACAACGCGCTCGATACCGCAGGCTGAAGGAAATGTATAAATTACCAGACACAAGAAGTGTTGAGGAAATCGAACGGGATAACATTCGAAGTCTTGAGAAATTCTTCTAGGGGGCGATGGACATTGAAAAAGTAAAATGCCCTTATTGTGGCCACGCGTCTTCCACCGTTCTGATAAAGAAAAGTGCGGTGTGCAAAGGCGTTTATATGCGCTGCAAAAACAAAAACTGTAAAAAAACATTTGAAATAAAGACGAAATCCACCTAACAGTGCCTATGTGCCGTTGGATTCACAGAAAAAGGAGTGAGTGCAATGGCAAGATTTGACGGCCACGTTAAATTTGATGCGAGAATAGATTCGACAAAATTTAAAAGCGATTTAGACAGTATAAAATCTGTATCGAAAAAAGCCTTCACCGCGGTCGGTGTTGCTGCAGGTGCTATGGTCACCGGTATCGCCGCTGCCGGCATCGGTTTTGAAAGTGCATTTGCGGGAGTCAAAAAGACCGTTAATGCAACAACGCAAGAACTGGAAGCACTCAAAGGCGGCATCCGGGATATGGCAAAAGAAATTCCGACGGCCGCGAACGAGATTGCCGGCATTGCTGAATCTGCGGGACAACTTGGAATTAAGACGGAAAATATCCTTGAGTTTACTCGCACCATGGCGGATTTGGGCGTTGCAACAAACCTTGCCGGAGAAGAAGCCGCTTCTACCATGGCGAAATTTGCGAACATTACGCAAATGCCACAAGAGCAGTTCTCTAACCTCGGCTCTACAATCGTTGCTTTGGGTAACAACCTCGCAACAACTGAAGCAGATATTGCCGCAATGTCTTTAAGACTTGCCGGCGCGGGAACGCAGGCGGGGCTTTCCGAAGCGCAAATTCTTGCATTCGCCGGCGCGCTTTCGTCTGTCGGCATTGAGGCAGAAGCCGGCGGCTCTGCTTTCTCTCGTGTTATGACCGATATGCAGTTGCAGGTCGAAACAAACGGCGAAGGGTTAAAGGACTATGCTAAAGTTGCCGGAATGACCTGCGAGGAGTTCAAAAACGCGTTCCAAAAAGACGCTGCAGGTGCGATTATTGAATTCATCAAAGGGTTAAACAACACCGAAAGAAACGGAAAAAGCGCGACGCAAGTTCTCGCGGAAATGGGAATTGAAGAAATCCGCTTAAGCGATGCTTTAAAACGTGCTGCAGGTGCATCAGATGTATTCGAGAATGCAATCAAACTTGGTAATGATGCGTGGGAAGAGAATAACGCGCTTACCAAGGAAGCAGAACAGCGCTATCAAACCACAGAATCAAAACTGAAGATTTTAGGAAACCAGGTTAAAGACCTTGGTATCACGGCATGGGATGCGTTCTCTGGGCAGTTCGGTGACGGCATCGATGCTACGAGTGATAAGATTGAAGAATTATCTGCATCCATGAAAAACGGAAAACTTAAAGGCGCCCTGGAAAACGTGGGCGACCTTTTCGGAAGTCTTGTTGATGCTGCAGTTGATTTGGCGAGCGTTGCATTACCGCCGTTGATTTCAACATTGGGATTTGTTGGTGAACATTTTGGCTTAATTGCAAGTGTTGTCGGTCCTGCAACCGCTGCTATATTGGCTTATAAAGGTGCAACTACAAAGTCGGAGG
>JAZRET010000259.1:0-20987 GCA_045660945.1 Congzhengia sp. | reverse complement strand
AAAATAGGTGACATTTTTTATATTTGCGTTATAAAGATGTGCATAGCACGAAACCTCAAATACACTTTCTACCGTACTTCCCTTTCCGATCGGCCGATAGCAGAACGTTGTTTCGTTCGTGTATTTGTCTTGAATAAAGCGCGGTCCTTTTGTGATTTTCAGATATTCATTTTGCAATTTTGTGTTTGTCGATAAACGAAAGTCATTTCTTTCAGAATCCGCATACACGTGCCAGTCAAAATATGCCATCAATTTTACCTGCGGATATACCATCGGCAGATAATAATAGTATTCTTTCAATCGTTTTATGGCAAAATCAGTCGTATCTTCTCCGGTTTTTATAATCTCATGTCCACAACCGGATTCTGCGATCATTATAGGTTTTCTGTTGCCATACGTTTCTACAAGTTCTTGGATCGCAACAACCGGATCAGAATTTGCGCCTGATTTAAATACTATTTCGTTATCTTCCGGCTGATTTGAATCTCCCAAAAAATACTTTTGCGCATACAAAGAAACACCTACCCAATCAACATATGCGTCCCCCGGATAAAAGTCATCAATATCAACATACCAGTTTGAAACATAGTTGGGACTCCAAACCATTGCGACATTTTTGTTTCGATTCTTAAAGTAGCTTGACACATACCGGAATGCCGCTATAAATTCATCGGGATCAGGAACCGGCTCCCAAACATTAAATTCCGCCGCAAATCTTAAATAGATAGGAACATTTTGATATTGTTTGCACATATCGGAGATTTGCTTTAAATAAGATTCTTTATTGCGGATATTTTGGATATCTTTTGCACCATTCGGACAGTTGAGAGCAAACTCCACCGCCAATCCGGAAGACGATGCTTCTTGCATGATTCCAATATTATAAGAAAGCAGGTTCTGCCCCAACTCCTGATAGATTAAGACCATGGACTCATTATCAAGTTTCGATCTTGTCGCACCATTTGAGCAAAGACCAAATAATACGCCGTTTTCTTTTTCATTGACAGCTCCGTAATTTGTAGAACCCCCGTCGGGTGTATACATACGCATCACCGGTTTGTATTGTGTTGCACGTGCTTTTGCGGTGACTGTTGTGTCATAATATTCATCGGGATATTGAGACGCATATTCATAAAGCGTCCAAAAAGTTTCTGAGGCATTTTGATAATCTTTTTGCGCCGCATAGGAAAGGCCAACCTGATTATATTTCGAAACCAAGACGTGTCTTTTTTCAGATCCTTCGGGTGCAGAATGCATCATTTCAATGATTTGATTTCCGTATTCTATCACTTTTGCGTGGTTCTTTTCCGAAAGCGCCTGTTCGTATTTTTCGTTTACTTTCCAGAAGTTTTTCGGATAGTCATACGCAAAAATCTGCGTGCCGGAAAAAAGTATCAAAGCACAAAGGATAAACGCGATATATTTTTTCATTTTATTCGCCCCTTTAAAAAATCCTGTTGCTTTTATTATCGCAAATTTTTTCTATTTTTCAAGCTTTTCGCAAAACGAAATGCAAAAAAACCACAACTTTTTTAGTTGTGGTTTTTTCTTTAATGTATCGCGGAAATACCGAATAGTACAACACTCTGTTCTACGTCTCTACAGGTGTTCATCACGCGAAGTTTTATGATTTTCTTCTCAGGATGCGGATTTCTCCACTCGTATACAAATGCAGTTGTTTCGCCATCTGAAAGCGGAACGGTTTCATACATCACGCCTTTAAACCATTGACTGTTCGGCGCAAATGTGGGCGCTTTGAGTGCTTTATTTTCGTTATAAAGATTCATATCAACGGTGGTGTCATTTGCTTCAACACTTCCGTCTCCCGCTTCGATTTTAAGATTCATATTGCCAACCGTTTTACCGAAATCTGCGTTGATGGCTTCATAGGTGCCATCTTCGTACAATACGATATATGTACCAATTCCGTATGGTCTGTAATTTAAGAAATTATCTGCGGAATCAAAGCGCATATCTTTCTTCGCAGAATGGAAGAATACAAGGCCATCAGCAAAGAACTCTTTATTTAAAAGAAGATCTTCTGCATCGGCGGAGATGCCGTATACCGTTGTACCAAACTTCTCTGCCGCTTTTTTGGCTACCGGAGAAACTTCTCTTGCTTTCGAAAGGTCAATTTTGGTAAATGCACGGCTCTTTTCGCCCGTGTAAATCACTTCTGTTTCTTTTCCTAAGAAGAGGCCGGACATTTCCCTTCTGATGAGCGCTCTTGAAAAATTCATCTGACGGATAACTTTTTCAGTCATCTCAACATATTTGCTCTCGTCATAATCCTTTTCCCAGAGCATATTTCCGGAAAATGCCATTTCAAAGAACATACCGTCTCTTGTAAAGTGTTCTTCGTCCGGATAAATCCAGGTGGAAACTTCAGCGCCGATGAGATTATCGTCTTTGCTTCTTTCCTGCCAGTTTAACAGTGTGCTTCCAACGAAGTTACCAAACGCAGAACGGAATCCTTCGTTTTTATAATAGGTTTGTGTTTCGCGATCGAAAAGATAGAACCAGTCTAAAATGGTGATATCTTTAGAAATCATATCCTTTGCTTCATATGCTTCGGGATAGGTGTGTGTAAATCCGTAGTCATTTTCAAAGGTCCAGGATTCGCCTACCACTTTTCCTGTATATGTCTTCATATGAAGAATCATTTCTCCCCACATAAAGACATTGATGCCTTTTTTGTCATAAAACTCTGTAAGGCGGTTTACTTCGTATGCAAAAAGTTCGTGACCGGACTTGTCTTTACATTTATCACAAACACCCAAAACACGCACTTCATCGTGACCGATGGAAACATTTTTGGGATTAAATACTTCTAAAATTTCTTCTGCCACTTCAAAATAAAGTTCGTAACTCTTTTCGTTCATCGGGCAATAACTATCCGGGAATAAATCGTCTTCTTTTTCTGCGATTTCTCTGTGTGCAAGAGTTAAATAATAACAATGGCTCAATCCCTGAATTTCAGGAATCACATCAAGCCCTAAAGATTTTGCATGCTTTACAATATCGCGCACTTCATCTTTTGTAAGATATGATCCGCCTGCAAGTTCTGTGTGGATGGAATCTTTCCAGTAAACCTGAGTGTAGTACTGAACGCTTCTACTTTTACCCAAACATCCTTCAAACACGTTGCCGGGGAATTCTTCCTGACAAAGGCGACAGAATCTTTCCCACGCTTCGTTAATTTCGGGATGTTTTTCGTATTCCATGCCACCGCCAACTTCGATGATGATAGTGTTCATTTTAAAGAACGCCATAGCTTCTAAAAAGCGTTTATACATAACGATGTCTTTTCGAGCCGGAAGGAATGTGTGCATACCACGGAACGGTTTATACGGGCTATCACACAAATGCATCTCGGGAACGGTTTTTCTTTCCACGTTGACCGACTGCAGAAGCGTAGAAATTCCGTAAATCGCACCTTTAATTTCAGATGCGTAAATTTCTGCTTTATCTGTTACGTTCAGCTCATAATGCTCTTCTGTCATCTCCTTTTTCATAATGGAAATGTCTGCATCAAACGAAACTTTTTGTGCATAAACACCATAAAAAAGCGAAAGATATTCTATGAGTTTTTCGCCTGCCTGATAAAATTCAGCATCACAAAAAACCTTGACTTCTTTTCTTAACGTAAACATAGGAAACACTCCTTTTTTCATAATCAATTTCATTTTAGCATTTAACAAAACCCTTGTCAATAAATCTTGCGGCGTTTGGACGAAAATCTAAAAAAACACGAAAAAAAGACCGTTTTTCAAACGTTTTTCAAAAAAAACTTGCTTCCTTTTTATGGTTCGTATATAATAAATAAAAAGAAAGAAAGAAGTGATTGCTATGTCTAAAAAAACAGAACGAAACACACGCGGAAAAATCATCAACGCCGCGTGGGATTTATTCTATGAACAAGGCTACGAATACACAACCGTAGAAGAAATCATCGAAAAATCCGGCACATCAAAAGGGTCTTTTTATCATTATTTCGAAGGAAAAGATGCGCTTTTAGGCTCGCTTTCCTATATTTTTGACGAGGCGTACGAAAAACTTCAGGACACACTTCCTTCTGATATGTCTTGCTTTGATACGCTTCTTTATTTAAACCGCGAACTTTTCGCCATCATTGAAGACAGAATTGACATTGATCTTTTAACAAGACTTTATTCAACACAACTCGTCACAAAAGGCGAAAAACACCTTTTAGACAACAAACGTCTTTATTATAAACTTCTGCGTAAAATCGTCTCCGAAGGTCAGAAAAACGGCGAGTTTACAGACAAGATGACGGCAAACGAAATCGTAAAACTTTACGCCATGAGCGAGCGTGCACTTATTTACGACTGGTGTCTTTGTAACGGTGAATACTCGCTTTCATCCTACGCTAAAAACACAATGCCTATGTTTCTTTCAGGAATTCGTATGTAAAAACGTCTGTTTAAAAACCGGCTTTTAAACTGAATATTTGTCGTTTTATAGAGAACTGAGTATAGAATACAGTCTATACTCAGTTCTCTATTGATTTTTGTAAAGTTATGTGTTAAAATGTCTAAGTAAGAAAAATTTTTATATCAAAAAAGGAGATTACAGAATGGATATTTTTGCATTTGTACTTTACTTTGTAGCAATGATTGCTATCGGCGTCTTCTTTTTCTTTAAATCCAAAGGGGTTTCAGAAAAAGATTACTTTTTAGGTGGCCGTGCTATGGGTCCGTGGGTTACCGCGATGAGCGCGCAGGCATCTGATATGAGCGCATGGCTCTTAATGGGTCTTCCGGGAAGTATCTTAGCATTCGGCTTTGGTCAGGCATGGATTGGTATCGGTCTTGCAATCGGTACGGCGGCAAACTGGATTTTAGTTGCTAAAAGACTCCGTAAGTTTTCAAAAGCTTCGGGCGATGCAATCACACTTCCCCAGTACCTTTCAAACCGTTTTGCGACAAAGAGTCATTTACTCAGCATCATTTGTGCAGTTGTATTTTTGGTTTGCTTCACAATTTATGTTGCATCCGCATTTGTTGCAGGTACCGACGTGTTTACCACATTGGTTCCCGACTTAAATCCGACAGTGGCAATGATTATTTTTGCGGCAATTGTTATCGTTTACACATTCTTAGGCGGTTTTAACGCCGTTTGCTGGACAGACTTTTTCCAAGGTCTTTTAATGCTCGCAGCCCTCTTAATCGTTCCGATTGTTGTTGGTTTTACAAGAGAACTTGAACCCGCCGCACTCACAACGGTTTATAATGGACCGAACGGCGAAGAATTTAAGTTTGTTGCAAACTTCTTTAACGCAAGTTGGAAAGATATCGTATCGGGTCTCGGTTGGGGACTTGGATACTTCGGCATGCCCCACATCATCGTAAGATTTATGGCGATTGAAAAACCCTCTATGGTGAAAAAGTCAGCAACCGTTGCAATCATCTGGGTTGTTCTTTCACTCGCCGCTGCAATTATGATTGCATACCTCGGCAGAATGTTTGTATATTCAAACGGAACAGACCTCTCCGCAGTTTTACTCGCAGACGGAAAACAATCCTTAATCTTTGTAGAACTTGCAAGAGACGTATTCCCGAAATTTATTGCAGGTCTTCTCCTTGCAGCAATTATCGCGGCTTCTATGTCAACTGCTGACTCTCAGCTTTTGGTTGCAGCTTCTTCTTTTGCAAGCGATCTTTATAAACCGATCGTAAGAAAGCAAGCTTCCAACAAAGAAATGCTCTGGGTAAGCCGTTTGATCGTTTTGGTTATCGCAGTTGTTGCCTTCTTTATTGCAAGCAGCAAGGGAAAAGCGGCTCAGGCAATTATGGACCTTGTATCTAACGCCTGGGGTATTTTCGGTGCTGCATTCGGCCCGGTTGTTTTACTTTCTCTTTTCTGGAAGAGATTTACGTATAAAGGCGCAGTTGCAGGTATTCTTACCGGTGCAATCGTAGATATGCTCTGGTTGTGGCTCCCAGTAGCAGGTGGCGCAACACTGACTGCAGTTACAGGAATTTATGAACTCGTTCCTGCATTTATTGCTGGCGGAATCGTTGCCGTTGTTGTAACGCTCCTTGACAAAGCTCCGGCACAGGAAGTTTTAGCAATTTTTGAAACAGCAACAGATAATTCTATTGACGACTAATTTTAAAAAGCAAAAGAGCGATACACTAATTGTGTATCGCTCTTTTTTTATTCTTCTAAATGATTCATATAATCTTCCAGTTCACTCTTTATAACTGTGACGCGCGGACCGTAAATTACCTGAATACCGTTTCCTTTTCGGATTACGCCCGACGCCCCTGATTCCCTTAGCGCACTGTCTATGACTTTTTCCGGCTCTTTTACCGTAATTCTGAGGCGCGTCGCACAACAGTCTAAATCGGAAATGTTGTCTTTTCCGCCGAGGGCTGCCAATATATGCGCCGCACGACTCGGTTTTTCTACGTCTACTGTTTCTTTTGCATCATCTTTTCCTTTTGCTTCGTTATAATCTTTTCTTGTATAAAGTTTTGTTTCCTCTTCAATGTCTTCTCTACCCGGTGTTCTATAGTTAAATTTCTTGATTAAAATTCCAAACAGAAAATAGTAAATCACAAAGTACACAATGCCGACGAGTACAATATAAATCCAGTTTGTTTTTGCAATTCCGGGGAGAACACCAAAAAGAATTAAGTCAATAAGTCCACCTGAAAACGTCATGCCGACGGCAACACCGAAAATGTGCATCAGCATAAAAGAAAGTCCTGCCAAAATACAGTGTACAACATATAAAAGTGGCGCAACAAATAAAAACGTAAACTCTAAAGGCTCTGTAATACCCGTTAAAAAGGCAGTTAATGCCGCGCCAAAAAGAAGCCCTCCTGCCACCTTTTTCTTTTCTTTTTTTGCGCACTGATACATAGCGAGCGCCGCACCTGGAAGACCAAACATCATAAACGGGAATTTACCACTCATAAAGCGGCAGGCTTCCACGCTAAACCTCGTTGTGTTGGGGCTTGCGAGCTGGGCAAAGAAAATATTCTGTGCGCCGGCAACTGACACTCCATCTATCATCATCGTTCCACCAAGTCCCGTCTGCCAGAACGGAAGATAAAAAACATGATGCAGGCCAAAAGGAATTAACGCGCGCTCGATAATACCGTAAATCCACGTTCCTGCGTATCCGCTTTTCGTAACCAAATCACCCAGCGCATAGATCCACCCTTGAATTACCGGCCAAACAAAAAACATTACTGCACCGACTACGATATAAACAAGCGTTGAAATAATCGGGATAAATCTTGTTCCGCCGAAAAACGAAATTGCGACCGGAAGTTCAATACGGTAAAACCGGTTATGAAGCCACGCAACGCCCAAACCTACAATAATACCGCCAAACACGCCCATTTCCAGTGACTGAAGACCTAAAACGCTTCCAATTGCACCTTCCTGAAGCGTCTCACCGCGGTGCGTAAGAGAAAGGAGCGTTGCAATCGTCATATGCATCACCAAAAAGGCGACGGCGGCAGAAAGGGTTGCAATTTCCTTTTCCTGCTTTGCCATACCGAGTGCAACACCCATGGCAAAAATCAATGGCAAATTACTAAAGATAACATTTCCTGTTGCCGCCATAATGGATAAAATGATATTTAAGACTGTTCCCTCTCCCAAAAGCCACTCTAAGTTATAAAGTTCGACTGTTGTGGGGTTTGAAAAGGACGAACCGATTCCAAGCAAAAGCCCCGCAACAGGAAGAAGCGCGATCGGGAACATAAACGAGCGGCCGACTCTCTGTAAAACGCCAAAAATACCGCTGGTACGTGATTTTTTCATAATTTCCTCTCCTTTTTTTATCTTTTCCGATAAGTAAATAATGTGTCGCATCCGCCGCGCACTTCGCCGCTAGCAACCTTTATTACCTCGAACTTCTCTGATTCCGTCAAAACAACGGGGGTATCAAAAGGCATTTTATGGGACTTGAGAAGAGAAAGTTCTACTTCCGCAAGTTTATCGCCGCGCGCAACACGGTCCCCCGGCTTTACAAACACTCGAAATCCTTCGCCTTTTAAATTGACCGTATTGATGCCGACATGAAGGAGTAAATCCGCTCCGTCGTCCGTTTCAATGCAAAAAGCGTGCTTTGTGTCTGTGACATCTGCAATCACACCGCTGACGGGACTAAAGATTTCTCCGCTATCCGGAATCACCGCCGCACCGTCGCCGAGTAATTTTTCTCGGAATGCTTCATCTTCTACGTCTTCAATACGTTTTGCCACACCATTCATCGGCGCACAAATGGTAAAATCTTTTTCTTTTTTTGAAAATCCGAACATAGGATGCCTCCTTTATAAATTCTCTTCTAAAAAGATCTTTAACTTATGAGAAAGTTTTTTCTCTTCATCACCCGACACACGAATCGTAACGGTGTCACCTTGTTTTACACCGAGCGCCATTACTGTGAAAAGTTTTTTGAGATTCGCCGTCTGGCCGTTTTTTTCAATGGAAACTTCACATCCACTTTCACGCACAAGTTTTACCAAGTTCCCCGCAGGGCGTGCATGGATTCCTGCCGGATCTTTCACAACATACGTAAATTGTTCCATATTCTGCCTCACTTTAAAATTTCGTTTGTATAGCCGTAGTATGTGCAAAAAAATTCATTTTAAACATAAAAAGCGCCAAACGCTTCAAACGTTTGACGCTTTTTTTATTCTTCACTTGTTTCTAATTTGCATACTGAAATTTCATATGCAGTTTTCGTGATTGTTTCCTCTTCTGAAATTTGTTTTTGATATTCTCTTGACTGCATTCTTCCGTATACTTTAATATTGGTTCCCACGGGAAGTAAGTTCACGAATTTCGCATTTCTTCCCCAGGCGATACACGGAATATAGTCAGATTTATTATATGCGCGGTTGACCGCTACTAAAACATCTGCGATTTCACGTCCGAACGGCGTGACTCTGTAAATCACAGGCTTACAGATATAACCATTTAAATATACCTCATTTTCACACGGGGCACATTCATCTTCAAAGCACAAATCTTTTGCAAAGAGTGTGAGTACCAGTCTTGCTCCCTCGCCACTATAGTTGTTGTACGAGCGAAACTGTCCCGTAATTTTAAGTTTTGTCCCCTCATAGATATCCATTCCGCCGAGAAGTCTTTCCGATGCGGTAATCATAATGATGTCTTTATTTTCAGAAAGACGGTCGCAGGAAATATAAAACCGATAGAAACGTTCTGTATGTACCTCGTGGCTAAAAGTAATGTCTCCCACAACATAACCCGAAATTTTTGCTTCGTTATCCTCTGCATAGTTTAACATATCGTAATTTCTCCCTTCCGGTATTTGTTTACGATATATTCTATGCAAATAAAGAGCGATTAGAACTGTTGAAAAACAGAATATGCTGTGCTACCATCTAGAAAATTTCTTTGACCAAAGGGATTTTCTTTAAAACAAGAACCGTTCCGTACGAAACCGCAAAGATCAGTAAAATCGCTATTGGAAACGCGATAAACTGATTGTATTTTGCAAAACTCACGTCAAAGAGTTTCCCCAAAAGATTGATATAGAAAGGATGAATTAAATAAATTCCCCATGTGCACTTTGCAACTGAATCAATCCACGCCGCACTTTTTGTTTTTCTGAAAATATTTTGGCTGATAATAAAAACACAAAGAACCATCGCTGCGACACAGATACCGTTTGTAAGCGGTATGGTCTTTACATGAAACACATAAACCCGCAGAGCCATTACTATAAGCGCAACGATGAGAAAAAGAATCGAGGGCAGAAACATCTTTTTCAATTTCTCCTCTTCGAGTTCAAACATCACCGCACCCGCTAAAACATAAAAACAAAAGTCTGTTAACGGGAAACGAAATCCCACTTCGCAAACTGTTGAAACTTCATTGAGGACAATGTTGAAAAGGAAACAGACTGCCGTTAGAATATACAAATTTTGTTTGTTTTTTTTCACAAAGGCACTTAAAACCGGCAATATTAAATACACGCCAATTGCCGCATATACATACCACATATGTGCCCAAAGATTACCGGAAAACACATCAAAAAGCGAATATAAAAAGAGTTCTACGGAAATCGTGCGCATATCAAAAAAGCGTTCTAATAATGCGCAAAACCAGCCGATTGTAAGAAGTGTAACCAAAAATTTCACAATATTTTTTCTGACACCGGAATATGTGACTTCTTTTTTGATTCCCAAAAATATGTATCCGGTTATCATAAAAAAGATTGGCACGCACCACAAAATCGACACATGGAAAAATATATATCCGTCTGTGGTATCATTTGTCAGTGCTTTTGTATGCCCTGCAACAACAAAAATTGCCGCAATGATTCTTAATATGGATAAAAACACCGTGTTTTTTCTGCTTTGAACTTGTTCTTTCATCTTTATCACCTATATTTCTTTTTTTCCAGCATAAAGCGAATTTAAGGAAGTTTCCACTCGATATCTCCTAAGGAGAGTTCATGTCCTTTTTTCTGGTCCTCGGGAAGTTCCGCTTTCCAGTCACCGTATTTTTTCGTCAGATACGCATCATAGTTTTTGGGAGCCGGAAATTCTCCGTCTTCAAACGCCACATGAATGGTTCCGCCAAAAATTTCTTCGCGTTCAAATATCAGATTGTGTCGGGAAGAAGAAAGAATATACTTCGTATTATCACCGTGAAGACTTAAAATCCCCTGCACCATCTTAAAATAAAGATGTCGAACAGAAATTGGAATTTTTTCTAAAAGCCGTACAAAAAAACCATGATTTTCTTCAAACCTGGTAAATTCCGCAATCAGCATTTTGTTTGCAATCTTATATAGTACATATTCTATTTTTCGCAAAAGTGCATTGTTGCTCACAGAATACAACGGAAACAAGTCCACACAGATCCCCCAGTTAATGGGCAGTTCTTTATATTGAACAGGTCTTGAAAGGGTTTCTTTATTTCGCACTTTTGACCACGCCACGGGAAAATGCTTTTCAATGAAGCAATTTGTAACGAGATACTTCGGGTCTGCCTCTTCTTTGAAGACTTTGATAAATTTTTTTAAGTCCTTATAGAAAAACAACAAATCCACATCATCATCCCATGGGATGAATTTTTTATATTTTACTGCACCAATAAGCGTACCGCAACCAAGGAAGTATTGAATGTTGTGCTTTTTTGCGATTCGGTCGATTTCTTTTAGCATTTCATATTCGATTAGCTGTATATTTCTTAAAAAATCACTCATGTTTTTTCCCTTTCTTTCTAAAACGGGCAAGAAGCGCCTGAAACTCACAGCTTCTGCCAAATACAACCAAAATAATTACGCCATACACCATCACAGAAATAACACCTGAAATCAAGAGTCCCAAAACTCCGTAGATCCGGATGCGGTTCGTGATAAAATAAGCAAGAAAACATCCAACAGATGCCACGAAAAGATAGAAAACAAATTTCAGGAAAGACCGTTTTGCTGAGTGTTCCAAGCTATATTTATGTACCGCCAAAATTTCCCACCAAATACAAACACTTACCATAGAAACCGTTGTGCCGAAGAGTACCCCATAAATTCCCATATCAAATACAATTAAGAACAAAAAGGATACCACTAAATTTACAACTACTTCACCGACAGCTTTCAGCCGCATTTTATTAAAAAGTCCCGCAGCCTCAATCACAACGATATTGGGCTGGCGCATTCCCATCAGGAAAAAGTTTAAAACGACCACAAATGTAACAAGGGGTGAAAGGAGCCAGTCTTTTCCTGCCCACAAAACAATAAACCGCTCTAGACATGCAGAAAATCCAATGGAAATCAAAAAATAAAAACAAAAGTTTGCGAAAACAAATTCTTCAAAGACATTGAATTTATGTTCTTTATTCTTTTCTATCATAAGGTTTCCAACACTTCCGATGACGGAGCGCAGCATATTATAAACCACGCGTGAAACAATGCTTACTACCATCGCGTAGTTACTGTAAATTCCCATCAGGGAAAGTTTTGCGTAAGAAATCATTAAGTTATCGGTACCTGTAACGAGTTTTGCGCCGATTTTCTGATACATCAACGATATGATGCTTGTTTTTATGTTTGCACTGTCTTCCTTTGTGAGTTTTTCTTTTTTATAGTTCTTTACAAACGGATACTTTCTGTCGCAAATAACAGAAATCACGATGTTTGTTAAAACCGCACACACCATATTGATAACAAGATATCCGATATAACTTTTGTAGACAATGAGCGCCACAGCCTGAAGGATATATTTTAAGACAGCAAACAAATCCTCACTTACACTGTTGACATAACTCTGTTGATATGCATTTAGAAGCGTTCTTTTATAGGCAAAAAAGTAACTTAAAACCGTATTGGTCAAAAACAAGAGATAGATGAGATTTAATCCTGAAATGTCGGCTGCATCTTTTGTGAAAAAGTGCATAAACGGCAAAAGCATCGGACCTATTAGCGCAGTAGCAATACCAATTGCGTGATACGTTTTCCTGTAAAATGCCATTAAGGATCCAATTCTTTTTTCGTCACCTTCATCAATCGGTTTATAAAGGGCAAACGCAACAGATGTGCCAATTCCAAGTTCTGTCATGGATAAAATCATCAACATACTTTCCATTACGGAATTGACGCCTAAATAGTCCTGACCTAAATTTCTAATAAAAAGCCATCTGACCACAAAGCCCAGTAAAATTGTTATAATTTGTCCTATAAGAGAAAGGACGCTGTTTCGTAAAGAATTTAAAAATCTCATGGTTTACTCCAATTAATCTGCAATACTTTTTAAATGCTGAATCAATTCTTCCTTAAATGGACCACATGCTCCCTCTTCTATCATGTGAAGTGCCTCATCGCTTTCTACCGCATCACGGTACACACGATTCGTGGTAAGCGCGTCATAAACGTCACAGATTGCCACAATATCCACATAGATTGGCAATCCCGTCATCCCTTCATATCCCGACCCGTCGAAGCGTTCGTGATGATAAAGGCAAATGTTTTTTACAATATCATGTTCTAATTCATTCAGGGAAGATTCAACTGCCGAAAAACCGTGGCGCGTGTGCTCTGTAATGTCCTCTTTCTCCTGCGGAGTAAGTTTCGTATCCTTTGTTAAAACATAGTTTCTTACGTACAGTTTTCCAACATCGTGAAGAAGCGCACCTTTACAGATTGCATCAATCTCTTCTTTACTGTAATCCGTAAGGCCCGACGCATTCGTACTTTTTATCATTTTGCAAACATAGGATTTTACATGGATGGCATGATAATATGTTTCTGCGTTTGCTTCTTTTAGTTCATCCATCAGTTCCTGTAATCTTTCCGGCATTATGATCATGCTTTTCCCCTCCATCTCGCATTAAATACCTTTTTCACCACCACTGTCGGCAAAATAAACAGCCCTGTATTAATCAAAAAATGTTTTTTGGTTATCTTGCTTTGATCCATTGCGCGATGCACACGTCTTGCTTTTTTTCTTTCACCTTCGATTAAATAATGACGCACTCGACGCATCGAAAACCATTCCATAATGTTTTTTAAATTTTCTCTTTTGTCAGGCGAAATGGTTTCGTCTTCATATAATTCCTTCACACGCTCGAAAAATCCCCATTCCGGATCGAATGAATTTTCTTTCGTCGCATTTGAGTTTTCTTTTTTATAGGTTGCTGTTCCTTTTTTAGAAAGCACTACAGGATAGTATGCCGCAACAACCAGAGAAAGTTCTAAATCTTCCCCGATTTTGCATCCTACCGGAAATCCGCCCGCCTTTAAAAATGCATCCCGTAAAATACACGTTGTGATAACAGTAAACATTTTCGCAGACTTATCCTTGTGATAGGCAGAGAAAAAGTCTTCTAAGAAAATATCTTCTTCTTTCCCTTCAAAAAACGTTGCTTTATCAAGCACTTCCCCGTTTACAAGTTCCGTTCGTGTGAAAGTTCCGTAAAGTCCTGCGGCAGGATATTTTTCAATTAAATTTCCCATCACTTCCAGATGATTTTCGTGCCACACATCATCTGCATCCAAAAACGCGATATATTCGCCTTTTGATACTGAAAATCCGTTGTTTCGTGCAACGGAAACGCCCGCATTTTCCTGATGAACCACACGGATTTTTTCGTGATTTTCATATTTTTTTAAAACTTCTTTTGTGTTGTCTTTCGAGCCGTCGTTTACAATGATCAGTTCCCAGTCAGTATTCGTCTGGGAAAAGACGCTTTCTATTGCTTTTTCTATAAACTTTTCCCCGTTATAAACCGGAATAATGACGGAAAACATATTTTTGCCCCCTTAAATAAAATAAAGCATCATAAATGGCCAGTCGATGAAAAAGTCAACCGTACACCCGAAAATAATGAACGCAAACGAGAAGATCAGTTGAAGCATTTTGATATCTTCACCTACATATCCCGTTTTTTGCGAAAAGTGCTTTAAAATTCTGTATACAAAGACCACAAAAAGCGGGATGTAGACAATGAATGTTCCCAAAACGCCGAAATTTAAAACACTCTGAAGATACGAATTATGACAGGCAATGGACATCACGCTATAGTCAATAATCGCAACCGTGACAACGCTTCCGCCCACGAGTTTCCCCCAGAGGCTTTTCTTTGAAAACGCAGCGTTTGCCTGCTGCCATATATCCCAACGGTCGGTGGTGAGAAGATCCCATCTTCCACGCGGTATGTAAGAAAGTTTTTCCTTTATACGGATGATTAACCCTGCAATCGCGTCAATTTCCCTCAGTTGCGGGACAGAAAGTATGATCGCTACCAAAACTACCATTGCGATGAGTCCGCCCGTTAGTATCAAAACGGACTTTCCGCGGAATTTCAAAATGATATAAAGTACCATCAGGGTAAACAAAATCAAAAGCGCCGAAAGAGATGCGGTCTGTAAAAGCATAACTGCAAACAGCGCCAGAAAAATTCCTTTCACCCACCACGATATTCCCTTTACAACAACCGTTGCAACAATACAAAGGCTATAGAAAAGTCCGGCAAAGTTTGCATCACTCAGCGCTCCGAAATTTCGGCTGACCTTTTGTGCTCCCGCACCGCTGATATTAATCGCCTTTGTAAATTCATCATTCGTCCAACCGAATATACCGGACGAAAGTCCTCCTAACATAAATGCGAACACAAACTTTCTCATCAGTCTGTTGTCACTTAACAGTTTCAGCAAAATAATATACACCAAAACACAGTCAACAATCACGTTAAGACCGGCTCTCAGGCTTTCAAATTTTCCCGTTGCGAATAAACTGTGAAGTAAAAACACAAATAAGGCCGGGATATATGCAATTCTGAATTTAATATCTTTTAAATCCCACAAAAACCTTAGTACCACAAGGTAGGAATAGAATCTGTACACCGGCGTGGCTCCCAAAAGAAGTCGGTACCTCAAATAAATAAACGTCGCCATATAAAGATAAAAGTTTTCATCAAAAAAACTGATGGCAATACACGCTAAAAGCCCAAGCGAAGCAATGCTCGAGAGTTGCGGAAGGGGGCCGGGAATTATCGAACAAATAAAACCAATTACGTATACAATATCAAAAAATTTTCGCTTCAAAACTTTTTTTCTGTCATCCGCGTTTTCAGGATATTCCAGTATACTCAGCGCTTTCATTTGTTCTCCCCTCCTTTCAACATCCATGATCTTTACATTAATTTTTCTACGAGGTCATCAAAAACTTTAATTTCCTTTTCGTTTCCGTAGTCTTCCTTTACAACATTTTCTTTGAGTTTTTCTATTATTTCAGGGGTTTGCAAAACTTTTTTTAAGCCTTCATATAACGCTTCTTCGTTATTTAAAAATACAAGTCCGTCTACCCCGTCTTTTATCTGCTCGTGTGCTGAAGTATATTCCGTAACAACCGGAACGAGCCCCATAATAAAACTTTCCGTGACAACCATTGGCTTTCCCTCATGTCTTGACGGAAGCAGGAAACAGTCCGCTTTTTTCAAATACGGAATGGGATTGGTTCTTACACCGATTGGAAAAACTACATTCTCCAAATCATACTCTTTTATCATGGAAAGCAAAGCCTCCATATCTCTACCCTGACCGATAATGAGCCACTTTACATTTTCTAGAAGGCCTTCCTTTTTTAATTTTCCAAACGCTCTTACCGCACGGTCTAATCCTTTATGTTCAAAACTGATCCGCGCGACTGTAATAAAGGTAAGCGTTCCTTCTTTTTCTTCAAACGGAAGGTCTGTTACTTCCTCTATTCCCTTTTCTCTTACATACGAAGAAGAAAGCAGGTTTGGAACAAAATACGCTTTGTCGCAATGTTCGGGATGATTTTTACAATAACTTTCTTTGCAGTCCTCACTCACAAACACAAGCGCATCTGCTTTATCCATCGCTTTTTTATCAATACGGTAATCCATACCCGATTTTTCAAACTCTACATGGTGCCATAAGATTTTTTTCTTCGCCTTGACTCTTTTTATCACATAATTCATGCACCAATTAAATTCATAAGCCACTGCAATGTCGTATTCTTTATCCAAGGGGCGCGAGTATTTGCAACCCTCTTTTGACATAATCTGCACGGCTTTTCTTTTATTTTTCTTGATTTTTTTATAGTATCTGTCTTTCACGCTTGCAAGTAAATAGGAAGGTGAAAGCGCTTTTTTCAAAATGTTGGATAATGAAACAGCTTCGTGTATTTTCCCCTGCGGTAAAATGTTTATTTCTTCTTTAATGCCGTGACGCCCGTCATTTTCATAAAACATTACGTCTACATCATATTTTTCGGTGTCAAGCGCATTTAGAAAGTTTACGAGTGACGTCATCGCGCCTCCGATGTGCGCGTGGATAAAGCAAACGAGGAGTTTTACTTTTTTGCCCGACACGTCTTCTAAATAAAGTTCATTTTTCTTAAGCCACTCATTTGTCACAAAAGCGTGGGGGTTGGGGTTGGTTTTATCTGTAAGCACGCCGTCAATATAATCAGGGTGCGTCATCAGTTCCACATCATTTTTGATATGAGCTTTAGCGTTCACTGAGACAAAATCCTGAACGGAGCAAAAATACTTGGTTGTTTCTATCTTTTTCTTTTTGATTTTTAAGTTTTTAATCATTTTATTAAATACTGTTTTGTAGATTTGAAACGGGAGCGAAAACGCATTTTCCGTGATATTACGGCTGATTCTCGTCGATTGAAAACCGTACTTTTTCAGTAGCTTTCTCACCTGCGTGTATACAGAAAAATAGGTGTGTGTGTAATTGTGAGAATCGGCGTGCATCAAGGTAAAGCCAAATTCCAAATACTTTTTAATCTGCGCTTCCACTTCACAATAAATTGCGCGCCGCACGTTTTTATTAAGATATAATCTTGCTTTAAAGGGGATGTGAAATGTGCCTTTAAAAAAGCCGTTTTCATCACACAGACTGGACGCAGCACATGTCTTTGAAAGCGCTTTTCCTTCGGTGAGGTTAATATGAAGTCCCACGCAGTCAAAAAAGCCGTTTTCTTTTGAAAGTTTCACGGCCGCATCAGCAGAAGGCATATTTACCATAATCGTGGTGCGGTTGATTACTTTCTGGCGAAAACACTCCGCAACCGCCCGATTCACCGATTCGCTATATCCAAAATCATCTGCATTGATAATCATTCCCGTCCACCTCTTTTATTTTCTCATTTTTAAAACTTTTCCCGCGATTACTCCCATAAACGGTGCAATATAAAACACTTCAAAAATCAACCGTTTTGTGAGAGGAATATTTGGTCTTTTCATCATTTCGTCAAAGTTTTCTTTGTAGATTTTCATATATGTGCCGTTTACGCAATCAATATCACGGTCTTCTTTCGGTAGGCACATCTGCTCACAATATCTTAAAATCATATCTGTGCAGATTTTTTCTTTCGTTCTTAATACCTGTTCGGACAAATTCTTTTCTGCAAAAAAAGCAATCCTTTCTTCATACGCCTTTAGAAAATCAAATTTATGCGGATTGTCTTTGAGTTTTTTCGCAACCTCCGCCATAATCCCTGAGCCGTGCTGAAAATAATAATAAAGTTTTTCATCGGTAAAGACAATTTTTTCCGCTTGATACACCACGCGGTAGGTGACAAATTCATCTTCATTTATCACGCCCATGGGGAAAAGAACATCTGAAAACAGTTTTGCACGAAACAATTTTGCGCAAATCTGCGATTTGAGTGTGTAGCCCAAAAGCGCCTCTTCTGCGGAAACAACCACAACATTTGACGGGCGCTTCGTCGGTGTAAAAGATTCAGCGGAACCCTTTTCGTAACTGCACTGTACAAGGCTAGCGTTTTGCTCTTCGCAAAGCGCAATCATTTTTTCTGCATATTCGGGGTGGATATAATCATCCGAATCCACGAAAGTGATGTAGTCTTCTTCCTCCGCCACCTCGCGAACATACAAAATGCCTGCATTTCTGGCATCGGAGAGTCCACCGTTTTCTTTATGAATCACTTTGATATTTTCATATGTTTCCCCATATGCATCGCACATTTTGGGGCAGTCATCAGGAGAGCCGTCGTCCACTAAAACAATTTCAATATTTTCATATGTTTGCGCCAAAATAGAATCTACACATCTGGAAAGATATTTTTCTACTTTGTAAACAGGAACTACGAAAAATAGTTTTTGCATTTTTACTCTCCTTTTAATGTAATCAACACCACTTCCGGCGGATTAAAAAATCTTCTCTTTTTCGGATTTTTATCACAACCGCCGCTTACAATCATCGTTGCACCATTTCCCTCTTGGTAAACGCCATAAGTATAATCGGGGAAAAAGGTGTGTTCTGTTCTTCTTCCGATGATTCCACCAACAAACGGAAGACGCACAATTCCGCCGTGTAAGTGCCCTGAAAAAATCAAATCCACACCCGTATCTTTGATATCGGGATAAAGGTCCGCTCTGTGACTTAAAAGAATTGAAAATCCCTCGTTTTTCGAGAGTTCATATTCGATATTTCCGCGAATTACCTCTTTCTTTTCATCTGTCACAACATCGTGTCTGGGGTCTTTAATGCCGATTAAGTTGATGCCCTCTCCGTTTTTTTCAAGGCGTACGCTTCCGTTTTCTAAAAGGTGCACATCATTTGCCCAAAGGGTTTCCATAATTTCGCGATACGCACCGCACTGTCGTTCATGATTTCCGCTTACAGCATAAAAAGGAATTTTCATTTCTTTTAACGCCTTTGCAATTTTAAGCGTACTTTCAAAGTCTGCATCCGGAAGCTGCACCATATCTCCGGTCATCACAACATAATTCGGTTCTTCTTTTTTTACACGTTCAATAATTTTTTCAGAAAAATCCGCGTTGTGAAGGTCCGAGATTACCATAAATTTCGTGCCGGAAAATGCTTTTGGAATTTTTTCGTTTTCGTATGTATACCTGGTAACAAAAATATTCCGGTTTGCCTTGTCGTTCAAAAAAAACGTCAAAAGTGCCGACGCAATAAGCACGAGAATTACAATCAGTATTCTTTTGAAAATACGCATTGCGCCGCCACCTTTCGATTCATTTTAATTAAAATATGCGTTCCGGTTTCCCGTATAAATAACCTTGCTTATAATCAAACTTCATTTCTTTTGCAAGTTCATCCTGAGATTTTTTCTCGACGCCGCAGATGCAAGCCTTGATTCCGTTTTCATGGCATGTTTCAATCACTTCAGAGAAATATTTCACCATATTCTCAGATGCTTCTAAAATATCATCATCTGAAGTTGCATACATATCGGAATTTAAAATATCAAGACTCATTTTAATGTAATGGGGTTTTACGGCCTCTAAAATCTCCTGGTCTTCTTCGGAGTTTTCAAACTTGTCAATACAAATTTCGATACCCATTTCCTCGAGTAACATAATGTCCTCTAACGCGCTGGAAACGTCTTTCCCAACCAACTCAAGGCAAATGTTTTCTGCCGGAATTTTGTATTTCGACAAGTTATCAATCATAATATCCACAATCGCAAAATCACTGATTTGATCATAAGGACAGTTGATATGCACCACGGGAAGAGGTCTCTTTTTCTTGTTTGTTTCGTTTAAATACTTGCAAACGTTTTCTACAATCCAGTCGTTTAACTGCTTATAAATTCCAAAGTCGGAAACGCATTTGATAATTTTCACAGGTGATACCATACCAAATTCCGAACTCTGCCATCTGATGAACACTTCTTTGTGCTCTGCATCGCCATCAGCGGAAATCATCGGCTGATATACTAAGAAAAATTCTGAGAAATCATCTAAATACTGACGATACAAAAGTTGATGAAGTTCATCCATCTCGGAGGTGTCAATCACAAGTTTTTCTTCTTTTTCCTCACGGTTCAACGCCGCAATTGCATCGGTATCAATGTTCTTTTTCACAATTTCAATTACCAATACTACGATTACTGCCAAACCAAAGGTTAACATCACAAGGAAGATACAAATCAGCATAACCGGCTTATCTGCAGAAACTTCAGGAAGAATCAGGTACTCAAGATCGGTATTTACATCGCTTGCATAAAGTTCATTGATGGTCTTATTTGCAAGTTCGCTATACTCTTTGGAAAGCACCTCAATTTCTTTCATAACTGTTTCGTTTTTCGCGATTAGTTCTGCCTTTTTCTCCTGTGAAACAGTGTCGTTTAAATAAGAGTTAATGATGACGTTATAGTAATCAACAGAATGCTTTGCATCAGAAGAAACAACTGCTCTGTCCACATAACTTAACACAATCTCATCGTACGTGTTGGTGTACTCTTCGAGTTCTTTGTCTTCCAACACGTCCTGATCTTTGTTGTTTGTTGCGTTGACATTTTGTTGCACCTGTTCCGCCTGACGGTAAAGGCCCGCCTGCTTATAAGAGTCATAAAACGTCGCAATTTCCTCTTTGTATTTTTCGGCAATGCCCAAATTCAATTCATAGTCTTCGGTTAAATTTTTTACCTTCGTCTGATAACTTTTCACAACCATTTCTTTATCTTTTGCAAGGTTTCCGAAGTCGGAGGCCAAGCGGT
>JAZRET010000258.1:0-3351 GCA_045660945.1 Congzhengia sp. | reverse complement strand
CCTGCATGCGGTACAGGTGGATTCTTGCTTGCAGCATTCGAGCATATGAAGCCGCAAAGCAGAGAAATTTCTAAACAAAATTTCTTGAGAAACAATGCATTCTTCGGCGCAGATAATACGCCCTTGGTTGTAACGCTTGCTTCCATGAATCTCTATTTGCACGATATCGGTACAGCAAAAAGCCGTCAGCTTTATGTAAACGGTGTTCGTGCTACCCGCGCCAGAAGCGAAGGTGGATTAAAAGACTGTGTAAACCTTGGGTATGGCGGCGTAGGTATGACCACAACGGATACGTCTCTTTTGAATTATAGAAAGATCTCAGATTTAGAGTTTGTTTTCTATGAAGCATGGACGAACCACCGCTTTAAAGTAGATAGCGTGTCGCAGGATACTTCTACAGGGTTGGTAACACTTCATATGAACGAAACATTGTGGGGACCGAGTTTCCCGGCTCCTGATTCCGGATCTCACGGTCAGAACACCCCGACAATTCCGCATTACTATGAAAATGCATACGAACTTTTAGATAAGCCCGGTGAATTTTATGTTGACGGAAGTACACTTTATTACATCCCGAGGGCACACGAAGATTTAGAGACTGCAGATGTTGTTTTAGCAACAACGTCTGACTATCTCTTGAAAATGCCGGGAACTGTTGAAAAACCGATGAAAAATATCAAGTTTGAAGGTATTGCATTTAAATATGCAACATGGATGGATCCGGAAAACGGGGGTGTCTACACAGGTCAGAACAACCTTTCTGCAAGAAGAATTGACTCCTCCGGCGCAGTTGCCGGTTCAGCCATTCCGTCTGCTATCACACTTACCAATGTTCAAAACGTTGATTTTTACAACTGTGAAATTTCCAAAATCGGCATGACCGGTATTAGCTTCTTTGAGGGTGTTCATAACTGTGATTTTGTAGGTAACGAAATTGCTGACATTTCTGCAAATGGTTTGGTATTAGGTGAGGCAAACTACGACACAGCATACGAACCTGATACAACCAAACAAATTAGAAACTGTAATATCACTGACAACTATGTACATGATACTGCAATTGAATATTCTTCCGGTGCAGCGATTTCTGCGGCATTCCCGATCAATACGGAAATCAGCCACAATGAAATTTATAACACGATGTATTCCGGTATGCATATTGGATACGGTTGGGGAATTCAGGGAACAGTAACTAAGAATTTTTCTATCAATAACAACTATATTCATGATGTATTCCATGATGGAAAAATGAGTGACGGTGGCGGTATTTATACGTTCGGCGGAACAGGCGGTTCTTTAGACAACTTAAATGAAATGTGCGGAAACTATATCTATGACGTTGGAAACGCTTATGGCGCACTTTATCCGGACGAAGGGTCTTCACATTGGCTCTTAGAAAATAATGTTGTAGACTTAACTACAACACCACTTTGGGTAACAAACCATGGTCATGAAGTAAAACCGAGATGGACGCATATTCATAAACCGTCTATTAACAACATTGTATACGGAACAAACTACAGTACCACTTCAGAACACTTAAATGCAGGTACTGATATTCAGTATCGTGAACCTGAAGTTTATGCAACGGCAAAATGGCCGGTGGAGGCAAAAAATATTATTAATAACGCCGGAATCAGAGAAGAATACAGAGATAACTTTGATTTTGGAGTTCAGGAAGTAATTGCATCCGGTGCAATGATGTCTGTCGGCGAAAGCAGTTCGCTTACATATTATCCAACAACCACAAAAATGCAGACATATGATCTTTCTAACTGCTATGTTTATTTTGAAAGTGCGGATCCGAGTATTATCTCTGTAAATGATTCCGGTCTTTTGACCGCGAAGAAACGAGGTACAACGACCGTTAAAATTACAGTTGTTGATGGTTCTTATGCACGTGTCTTTGAAACTGAAGTAACAGCATCTTAATAAATAAAAAAGCGACAGATTTTTCTGTCGCTTTTTTATTTTATTTGTTCGAAAGTACTTGCGTAACCCTTTGGAATATAGTAAAATGTATCATGTGGAGTTTTGTGCTTTAAATTGTAGATAAAAGGGGATTTAAAATGAAAAAAGCAACATCGTTATTTTTGGCGCTGATCTTGCTTCTTGCTTTCGCGGTTGAGATGCCTTCGGAAATTTCTGCGGCGTCGGTTAGCGGAACGCAAAATACGTTTTCTAAGGTGAAATTTGATACAAGCATTTGGGTCGAAGATATGCCAACAGTAGATGCAACTGTCACATTCCAAAGTACAGAACAAGCTAGCAACTTTACGGGACTTGTTGCGCTTTATAATAAAGAGAATATGTTGCTGTCTTCTGATGTCGCAGGTGTTTCTGATTCCGGAAACATTCAGTTGAGTGCAAAAAACAGTAAAGATGCAGTCAAAGCAAAACTTTATGTTTGGGAGAAGGGGAGCAGTGCACCTGTTCGAGCGGTAAAAGAAATAGAAAAAACAAAGAGTGATTACTTTGTTTATGTAGATTCAGTAAATGGCGTAGAAAGTGCGGAAGGAACGTTTGAAAATCCTTTAAAAACCATTGAACAGGGCATAAGCAAAACGAATACGCTGGTTACAAAATCAATAAACTCCAATGAAAATACGGATATCACACTTGTTTTGATGCCGGGTACCTATTCCGGAATCTCTCTTACTTCTTCGCAGATCAAAATGGGAGAGAATGTGCAATTAAATATTGTTTCCTATAAACCAAAGCAAGCAGTTATTTCCGGTGGAACAAAAGTTACGAATTTTTCTTTGCACGATACAAAGAAAAATATTTACAGAGCAAGTGTTGGAAAGGCTAAGACACGTCAGGTTTATGTAAACGGAGTTCGTGCAACTCGTGCAAAAAGTGACGGAAAACTAAAAGACTGTGTGAATCTCGGTTATGGTGGCGTTGGTATGACCACAACGGATACGTCTCTTTTGAATTATAGAAAGATCTCAGATTTAGAGTTTGTTTTCTATGAAGCGTGGACGAATCATCGTTTTAAAGTAGAAAGAATTTCACAAGATAAATCTACTGGCCTCGTGACACTTCGCATGAATCAGACATTGTGGGGACCGAGTTTTCCGGCTCCGAATTCCGGAAGTCACGGACAAAATACACCAAGAATTCCACATTATTATGAAAACGCGTACGAACTTTTAGACAAACCCGGTGAGTTTTATATCGACAACGAAATTCTTTATTATATTCCGCGTCCTCATGAAGATTTAAAGAAAGCAGAAGTGATTTTAGCAACGTCTGAGAATCTCTTAGAACTTACAGGAACTGCGTATGCACCAATAAAGAATATCAAATTTGATGGCGTTGCTTTTCGGTATGCAACTTGGATGGAAC
>JAZRET010000257.1:0-3586 GCA_045660945.1 Congzhengia sp. | reverse complement strand
GACCTTTGATGCGGTTACAGTAAACGTAGATATTTGTCTCTCTTACCTCGCAGGTAACGGTTTTTTCCGGGTTATGCACATCTACTGTAAGGTGCGCATAATGTTCAACCAGGTAACCTCCAAGTTCCATACAAATTTCAGGCGACGTCATCGGATATTTTTTATCTGCGCGTTTTGCTTCTACTTTAAAGGTAGATGCGCCGGAGAGCGTGTCTTTTAGGACTTCTTTCGCCTCGACTTTCAAGGCTTCAAAGTCTTTTGATAACACCCATGCGCGGATAATCGCAACGATACCGAAGACTTTTGTGAGTCTTTCGATTGCATCTTCCATGTCGTTTCCATCCTGAATATCAACATAAATAGTCGCCTGTGCGCGCCAGATTTCTGCCTTGATAGGATGTAAGGATTTTTTGATATTCGAAATCAGCAAATCTTCAAAGGTATGTCTGTTTAAGCCCTTTAAGATGATTTCGCCGTATTTTACTAAAAGAATCTGTTTCAAAGCAATTCCTCCGATTGTGTATGTTTTAATTGAATGGGATCGGTGTTTTCGCAAACAAAGAACAAGCGCTCACTTTTTTCGTTTGCCTCATTTTTTGAAAACCCGTCAAGTATTTTTTTCACAGTAAAACCGTTTTTATTAAGCGCCTCAATCAGTTCTTCTTTTTCATAGACGCGCTCTGTATGTGTTTCATCAAAGCGTGTGTAGGTTTCCCCGTCTTTTACAAAAAAGGTCAGGTAAAAATCACAAAGCCCCGCATCTTCATCATAATCGTTTTCCCAGGTATAGAAAATTTCGTCGTTGTCGAATGTGAAAATGTTATCTTTTAAGATATGCGAAAACTTATACGCAGAATTTACATCGAAAATCAAAAGTCCGTTTGGCTCTAAGTAGTTATTGCAAAGGTGGAGCATTTCATCTAGTTCCCCGTCTTCCGTTAAGTAGTTTACGG
The DNA here is from genome assembly GCA_045660945.1 of Congzhengia sp. Taxonomy (GTDB): domain Bacteria; phylum Bacillota; class Clostridia; order UBA1381; family UBA9506; genus Congzhengia. Next base: position 2,633 of record JAZRET010000257.1, on the reverse strand, counting down.
AGTCTAAACAACAAAGAACAGCGCCCACCGTTCCGTAAAGTTCAAAATCGGTCATAGACTGATTTAAAAAGAGCACATCAGGAAGTTTTTCCTTTGCTTTTTGCAGCATTTCAGGGGAAAGATCTGCGCCGATCATGTCATACCCTTTTTCTTTTAAAAGCCCCGTGAGCGTTCCCGTGCCGCAGGCTAAATCTAAAACAATATTGTTTTTTACGCCCTGCGTCTTTATTTCCTCATCTATTAAGTTCGCAATTTCGCTATATGGTACGTCTTCCATAAGGCAGTCGTACACTTTTGCAAATTTTCCGTATGCGTCCATTACTTACTTTCCTTCTTTATTTTTTCCCAATACTGCGCTACTGCCGATTCCGTCTTATTTTCGCCCGGCTCGTAATACTTTTTGCCGCGAAGTGTTTTGGGAAGATAGTCTTGTTTTACATAGTGGTTCGGGAAACTGTGCGGATATTTATACGCTGTTCCATGACCGAGTTTTTCTGCGCCTCCGTAGTGTGCATCTTTCAAATGGCTCGGCACTTCTCCGCCGTTTCCGCTACTGATATCCGACATCGCCGCGTCAATCGCGCAAATTGCAGAATTTGATTTTGGCGCGGTGGCAAGAAGAATCGCCGCCTCAGAAAGCGGAATTCTTGCCTCGGGCAGACCGAGCTGCAAGGCGCTATCCGTGCACGCTTTGACGATTGTAATCGCCTGCGGATAGGCAAGGCCCACATCTTCTGCTGCAATGACCAAGAGTCTTCTGATTGCAGATTGCAAATCCCCTGCCGAGAGGATCCTTGCCAAGTAATGCACCGCGGCATCGGGATCACTTCCACGAATAGACTTTTGAAGTCCGGAAAGTACATCGTAGTGACTATCCCCGTCTCTGTCGTGTCGAAATGCTTTTTTGGATGATGCCTGCTCCACGGTTTCAACAGAAATAAAAACGCTTCCGTCCGCCGTTTCGCCCGAGGACATCACGCACATCTCTAAAGTGTTTAAAGATTTTCTCACGTCTCCGCCTGATGAAAGGGCGATTGCAGATAATGCCCCCTCTTCAAAGTTAATTTTAAGCGTGAGTTCTTCTTCTAAAATACGCACGCCGCGCATCACCGCTTTTTCCACATCTTCGGGCGCAAGCGGCTGAAATTCAAACACGGCAGAACGGCTTAAAATCGCATTATATACATAAAAATACGGGTTTTCCGTTGTGCTTGCAATGAGTGTTACAGAGCCATTTTCGATGACTTCCAAAAGTGACTGCTGCTGTTTTTTATTAAAGTTTTGTATTTCGTCTAAATAAAGGAGCACGCCATCTTCGTTTCCGAGCATACCGAGGTCTGCAATCACCGCTTTGATATCAGAAACAGACGCATTGGTTGCGTTTAATTTATAAAGACGCTTATTCGACATCTTCGCCAAAATATTTGCCATTGTGGTTTTTCCGGTGCCGGACGGGCCATAGAAAATCATATTGGAAATGTTGCCCGAAGAAATCAAGTTGTATAAAAGTTTTCCCGGGGAAACTAAGTGTTTCTGCCCCACAAAATCTTCTATTTTTTCCGGACGGATGCGGTCTGCCAAAGGACTTGCCATCGGTATTCACCTCCACTAAAAATATGTACTTTCGTTCAAAAAAGGCCTGCGGGAAAAGCAGACCTTTTTTAGTTTCATTATTTCTTTTTCGGAGCGATAACAACTTTACGGTTCGGTGTTTCGCCGATACTGTATGTGTCAACATTGGGGTTATTCTGAAGTGTTGCGTGGATGATTCTGCGCTCGTTTGAGTGCATGGGCTCAAGTGTAATTTTTTTGCCGTTTCTTGTAACGGAAGCTGCCAAACTCTTCGCAAGTTTTGTGAGCGTTTGTTCTCTTCTTGCACGATAGTTTTCTGTATCTAAAATTACTTTTGTATATTCTCCGTCACCTTTATTTACGCAGAGGTTTGTTAAATGTTCTAACGCATCTAATGTGTCACCGCGTTTTCCGATGATGATGCCCATATCATCACCGATTAAGTTGATGTTCATCACTTTGCCTTCAGATTTGATATCGAGTTCTACGCGAAGGCCCATGGTTAAAAATACGCTGTTTAAGAAATCTCGTGCACGCGCCGTTAAATCCACAACAGGTGTTACTTTAACGATTGCGTCTTTCGCGCCGATTCCCAAAAAGCCGCCTTTTCCTTCGTCTAAAACTTCAACTTTAACATCTTTTTTTGTAAGGCCCAGTTCTAAAAGCGCAAGTCTTACTGCTTCGTCAACTGTTTTGGCCGATTTTTCAATACTTTTACTCATGTTTTTCATGCCTTTCTCTCGCTGTTTCAAATTCTAAGGCTTTTTCCCGCGAGCCGAGGTAAAAACGCTACGTACAAATTATTTTTTCTTCTTTTTACGTGTTCTGAAGTGTTGCTGACCGTCTTCAATTTCAGGAAGTTCTACTTTGATATAACGGTTCATTAAAACAGTCTGCGCAAGCTGGAAGAGGTTTGAAACTGTCCAGTAAAGGCCGAGACCTGCAGGAAGCGTAATCGAGAACCACGCTGTCATAAACGGGAAAATCACGTTCATGGTCTGCATACTGGAGTTTGCCTGACTGTTTGCATTTTGTGTACCTGCCATTTTGCTGGAAATTTG
>JAZRET010000256.1:0-3912 GCA_045660945.1 Congzhengia sp. | reverse complement strand
ATACAGTTTACAACGATAAGCGGGATGAAAATACCGAGTGATTTTGAAATCGATGGAACGAACGCCTTTAACGCCATTTCCACCGCCGTTACACATCCGGCAATGACGATGATATACGCCGCAATACGCACTTTGTTCGGAATGAAATTACGAAGGAGCGAAATGATGATATTAGACGCAACCAAAACAACTGTTGTGGAGAGTCCCATACCGATGCCGTTTGACACACTTGTCGTTACCGCAAGTGTTGCACACATTCCCAAAAACTGCACGAAAATAGGGTTTTCTTTCATCAAACCTTTGGTTAACTCTTTAAAATTTCCCATTAGTTTTTGCCCCCTTTCACGCTTTCTACGGCTTTTGCCGCAGCGTTTACACCTTCTGTTACTGCTTTGCTGGTAATCGTTGCGCCGGAGATTGCGACAATCTCATTTTCTGTCGCTTTTCCGTTTTTAATAACGGATAATGTGCCGTCGCCTTTCTTGCCTGCAAACTGATTGGAGAACGCCGCATCTGTTGCTTTTGCGCCAAGTCCGGGCGTTTCGGAAAGCGAAATAATTTTTATACCGGTAACTTCTCCGTCTTTCCCGATTCCGACGATGGTATCAATCACACCGCCGTAACCGGAAGGTGTGACATTTACGCACCAGCCGATCAGTTCGTGTTTTTCATTTTTTCCAAGATAAACGTTTTTGACGAGTCCTGTTTCATCTTTAAAATCTACGTCTTCAAATATTGTTGCGCCGGCTAACACTTCAATTTTTGCCGCGTCTTGTTCTTTTTGTGTGTTTTCCGCAATTTTATCTTTCGTCACGGAATTGGTAAATGCTAAAATCAGCGCCACTGCTACGGAGGTTACTAAAAGAACCAGGGAAAGAATGATCGGGTTTTCACTTTTCTGCATCTTATTTTCCTCCCCTTTTCTTTGTCACGCCGTAAGGTGTGGGCTCAGTCCATCTGTCAATTAAGGGCGTTGCAACGTTCATCAGCATGATCGCGTAACTCACGCCCTCAGGGTATCCGCCGAAGCGTCGAATGACAAACGTGATAACGCCGCAGCCAAGTGCCATAATAATCTGGCCCTTTGCCGTCATCGGAGTTGTTGCGTAATCCGTTGCCATAAAGATAGCACCCAAAAACAAGCCGCCACTAAACACGTTATATAATACACTTTCTACCGCCCCATATCCACCGTTCGGGAAAACAAGCGCGAGCACTGCGACGGTTAAAATGTATGTAACCGGAATTCTGGGGCTAATGACTTTTCTTGCCACGAGGTAAATTCCGCCAAGCGCCAAAGCAATTGCCGATGTTTCACCGATGCAGCCCGAAACGTTACCTGCAATCGTACTCATAAGATTCGGCAACGTGCCGATTTCAGGATTGTCTAAAATTGCAAGCGGTGTTGCGGTACTGATTAAGTCTTCGGAAATGAAAAATCCGGTTGTAAACGGGTCTGCCCAACGCGTCATGAGCATCGGCCAGGATGCAAGAAGAAATGCACGACCTGCTAACGCCGGGTTAATAAAGTTATTACCCACGCCGCCAAAGAACTGCTTTGCGATAATGATGGCAACAAACGCGCCAATCGGAACCATCCACCACGGCGCCGTTACGGGAAGGTTGAATGCGAGGAGCATACCGGTAACCATTGCCGTTCCGTCCGAAACCGTGACGGGTTTTTTTAAGATTCTCTGCCAAAGATATTCAAAGAGCACGCAGAACACCACGGAAAGCGCTGTTAAAAAGAGCGCACGTACACCGAATAAAATCACGGAGCAAATCAGCGCCGGAGCGAGCGCAATACACACATCGCTCATAATCGACGAAGTGGAAATATTCGCTCTGATATGCGGAGATGAAGAAACGGTTTTCATCTGACTCATGCTTTTTGTGCCTCCTTTGCTCTTTCTTTTGCTTTACGGGCGTTGATTTTCTGCTTGCCCATTCTGATAGATTGTACTAAAAAACGCTTTGCGGGGCACACGAAGGTACAACTGCCGCATTCTATACAGTTCATAATATTGTGTTTAATTAAGGTGTCTAAATCACCTTTTCTGCTATACATATCAAGGGTTGTCGGCATTAAATGCATCGGGCAGGCGCCTACACATCTGCCGCAGCGGATGCATGCGCTCTCCAAACCATGATGCGCCTGTTTTTCGCCGAACACCAAAAGTCCCGACGTTCCTTTTACAACAGGTGTATTCAGCCCGGCAACTGCAATACCCATCATGGGACCGCCCATGATGATTTTGTGCGGTTCTTCTTTAAAACCGCCTGCCGCCTCTGTTAACGCCTTAAAGGGTGTTCCGATGCGTGTGTAGAGGTTGCAGGGATTTTTAATTGCATCGCCCGAAACAGTTACGATTCTTCTGTGGAGCGCGATGCCCTTTGTGAGCGCGCGATAAACTTCTGCAACGGTTCCGACATTGATCACGATGCATCCAACATCCATCGGGAGCGCACCCATCGGCACTTCCTTTCCCGTGATGACATTGATCATCTGCTTTTCAGAACCTTGGGGATATTTTTGTTTTAATTCCATAATATGCATCGAAGAATCTGCTTTTTCTTTGAGCGCCAAAATCGCATCTTTTGCATTGTCTTCCACGCCAACGAAACATTCGTTTAAGTTTAAAAGGCGCATGAGGCACTTTAGACCACCGATAACATCGTCCGTCATCTCAAGCATCACGCGTCTGTCGGATGTTAAATACGGCTCACATTCTGCTGCGTTCACGATTAAATGCGTGATTGTCTTCTCCGGCGGAGGCGAAAGTTTTACATGTGTCGGGAACGCCGCGCCGCCCATACCGACAATACCTGCTTCGCGAATGATTTTTTTCATTTCGTCAGGTGTTAAATCTTCGGGGTTTTTCGTATGGATTGGGTCGGCCCAAGTGTCCAACCCGTCGTTTTCAATGACAATCGTCGGAACCGGCACGTTTGTGTGATTCACATACATACCGATATCTTTTACTTTACCCGATACCGATGCATGAAGCGGCGCAGACATAAAAGCCTCGCTATCTGCAATCTTCTGCATGCGTAAAACCGTATCCCCCACGTTTACAATGGGTTTTAGGGGTGCACCGATGTGCTGGGATAAAGGATAATATAAAAGTTCCGGTGGGGTGAGTTCTTTTAGCGGTACATTTTCCGTAAACTCTTTGTTACCCGCCGGATGAATACCACCCTTAAAGGTCAGTTTTTTCATATCAAAACGTCCTTTCGTTAGAAAAAATCAAAAGTCAATCGCCAAAACCGGCGCGTGAAAACCTTTTTGGGGGAAATTTTCTCCTCAAAATTACCCACAGTATTTCACATTTATCATCATACCACATTCCAAAACAGAAATCAAGAAAAACTTTTGATTTTTCCCACAGTTATCGCATTTTTCCTCCGTTTAGATTGTTAAATTTTTACCGTTTTCTGCGTTAAATTTTTGACAATGCCACACTCTTTTAGATATGACGCGGTTTGTTTTAAAACGCAAACAAAAAAAGAACGCAAGATTTCCCTGCGTTCTTTTTTCAAACTTACCATTCAAGATAGCGAAACACGTTCCCGGCAATTTCTTCATACAAAATAGATGCTTCGTCTATCGTTGCACTATGAGATTCATAGATGTTTAGTGCCGTTCCGTAGCGATTATAATACCAGTTCGGCGTGTGTCCGTTAATCATATTATAGCCTTTTTCTATATCGGCGAGCGCCAGTTTCAGGTTATATACAAAATGATATAAATTGCTTCGCTCATATAAATATTGATCCGATTCAATATAGGCTAAAACTTCGTCCATATATGCCTGCGCTGCTTTCAACTCTTTATATTCTTCTTTTGGCAGGTAAATGGTTTTAGACATCGAGTATTCATATTCGATCGTATCTACCCAAGACCAGAAATAC
>JAZRET010000255.1:0-3939 GCA_045660945.1 Congzhengia sp. | reverse complement strand
AAATATTCTGTCAGTACTATTCCTGCGTAATCGAAGAGCATGAACAGTAACGGCGCAAATAAATTTTTCATATCACATCATAAATACTACGTTCATCTTGTCGAGAAATTTTGTAGTTTTATTTTCTATCAAAATGCGGTTGGAATCTGCTGTCGTAATTACCGGCGTGGAATTAAATTTTTTCAGCGCGGTTGCTTTCACTACCAATGGATTTTTTCCCGCTCGCTCGCATGCACTGTCAGTTATATCTGTAATATATCCCACTGCTCCAAACTCTATTATTTTATCGTAATCAAGATTTTTGTTGCCGTAAATTGTCTCATCGCTGTCTGTTTGTATCGTCGGACTCATTACAGGCTGTAAATCCAAATTTCTGCAATCCACTATCAATCCTGTGTAATCTCCCGCTACTTTCGCTGTCGATACTTTATCAACTTTTTTTATAGTATCAACTGTCGGCATTTTTACTTCAGGTAACACAGGATTATTTATCTGCGGCAATGCTCCTATCGGTATGTTCGACAACGGCACATACGCAGAATAATTTACTTGCACATCTACATTATTCGCGCCGCTCACGACTATTTCTATCCTCCGCGCAATCGGCGTTGTTGCTGTATATGCAGGTACGCTCGGCGCAACATTCATCACAGGCTCCGGAAATGAAACTTTTTCGCCCGGTCGCTCTAATACTACTCCCGCCAACGAATTACTTTTTCCGAACAGCGGCATTTGTAATGTTACTTCGTAACCGTCCTCAACTTGCCTTTCCGATACCGGCACTACGCCTTTGACTGTCGCTTCTACTCGCGTCTTGATTATATCCGATACCAATGTCATCTCATTTACTGTCGTTTCCCCCGTAACTTTTACGCCGTTCACTGCCTCCGCAAGTTGCCTGTATGCTTCCGCCATCGCCGCTCTTTTCGCAAGTTCTCGCCCTTGCAAGCCTGTTAATCCCTTCGCCGCAAATCCTATGCCTTTTACCGTGATTATTTGCTTGCCCCAATCTACTGATGTTGCCGCCATACTTTTTCCCACGCTTATTACTGTCAAGCAACATTGCAGGCTTCGTTGAAAATTTTTTCGACACATTCAATCGAAACATTTTCACATGGTGCATGAGGCAAAATATTTAAGTCCGTTAAATATTGCGTTATCATTATAAACGCATTTTCAAATCGCGCTAATTCTAAGATGTCGGCGACAATCTGTCTTTCGCATTTTTGATTTTCACGCGAGATTAAATACCACTGTTCGCTTGTGAACCAGCATACCGCTCGGAATTTTGCGGGGGTTGTATTTTTTTTTACTGCGCGAGAATCACCATGAACTTTTTTCCAACTGCGAATGATTTGCCGAATGCCATTGCGCGACCAGCTGACACGCACAAATCTTTTTTTCGTCAAATCCAGACACAGCTCAATATATTTGTAAAATGCGAATGTATCATTTTCATCACGAGCTTTCAGCAATAACTGGCGCGGTGTATAATGCCCTTCAGCCGCATTTTTTGCTTTTTCCGAGCCGGTTAATTCTGAATCGCCGCCCCAGCCCGAAATGTATGCCGACGATTCAATTTTTCTGACAGAGCCGTCATCAGCGCGACTGACATGCACGCCGTGATTTCTTTTTTTATCCGAATAGTGAAACAGATTAGACGCTAATTTTTCTACCGACGCCGAAATTTTTGTTTCGAGCCAAGCCTGCGGATTTTTTTTGTAAAATTTTATCAGCTCTTCTTTTATCGCGTGATTCCATTCATCGCGCATTGCAATTTCAAAATCGCCGATTTTCTGCAAAAATTTATCGTCCGTCCAAAATAAGCAATGAAAATGCGGGTGCCAGCCATTATCTCCGAAAGTAATTTCTGCCACACGCACTCTATGTTGAATTTGACAATCGACGTACATTCGCGCCAAGGCATTTTTAAAGCCTTTATCGTTTTTTGCGCGGTTAATTCTGAAAACTCTGCCCCAGGCATTATTCAAAATTTCCAGCATATGCCACAATCTCATCGCACGGCAATGTGGCATTGTGAAAGTTATCATCGACGCAGAAATTTTTTGTTCGCTCAAAGCGTCCAAAGCCGCCGCAATATCTGAAGCAGTTTTCGCCATAAATTTTGCAGTGCAAGTCGGGCAAACCCAACGATTTTTGCAGGTTGCCGTGCCAAACAATTTCGACGATTCGCCATTGCTCAATACAAAAATGCCTTTTTGAAAGCCATTTTGATTTTTGCAAGCCGCCATTTTTTTATTGCAGCAAGTTAAATGCTTGAGTTGAATCGACAAATTTGCAGGCAAATTATTTATTGACCGCTGCAAATATTGTTGCAATCTGTAATCGTGAATTTCTGCGTTCATGATGAATTACCCTAAATCTTCTTTCGTCACCACAGTTTGAACTTTCTTTGCGGCGTCGATATTATCAATCGGATAACCGAGTGCAGAGCAAATAGTGCAACCGACGCCTGAGCCGACAGATTGGTCAGTATCGTTTTTAAACCATTGCGAAAGAAAGCCGCTTTGTCCGCCCATAGCATCGCGCACGGCAGATAATGAGCCGACAGTCGAAAGCGGATTGTTAAATTTCCAGGTGAACTGATTACCGACAGCAGTTCCATCAACGATGTGGAAAGTCATGTCGAGCGTATCAGTCGTTTTTACAGTCGGACTTGCCATTTTGAATCACCTCACAATTTCACAGGAACTTCATAAGTAATAGTTGCATTAACGTAAGAATTAGAAGTTAAATCGCCGGTCATCTGCCAGATAGCAGTATTGATTTTGTCCATGATGAAATCTGCTTTGTCGGTATCATTGTTAGCGATATGCGCCGGCAACTTAGAATCAATGTAAAACGGCGTCTCGGTGAAAGTATCATTGTTTGTATCCGTGTACTTGATAACGAGCTTACCTAACATTTTAAACACCTCCGAAAATTTTTCTTGATTTTACCATAAAAAAATGCTACATTGCAAGCAAAAACTCTTTCGCCGTCGCGCAGATTAAAGCCGCGTCTGAAAGTCATATTGCCGTCAACATTTACTCTCTCAGTAAAAATCGCGCGAGTATTTAAAGCCTTGCCGACTTCATGAGCCAAGATAATACCGCCCGTCATCGGACCGACAACAGTTTCGATATTAGAATTTTGAAAATGTTCGGCGATAGCCTTGCAAAGTTTTTCGGTAAATTTCGGTTGCTGTAAAACATTAAATTTTTCAACGTAGTGCGGACTATGGAGCCCGGAAGTCAATTTGAAATGACCGTTTAAAATTGCGTTTGTTTCAACAAGTAAATCATAAACTTCATTTTCAGTCATGAAATCACCTCATTATTTTCAACAGTATCATCAGTAAAATTATTATCGAGGGGAACAAAATTTTCAACGCCGTCAAATTCGTTGTCGATATAGCGCAAAGAATCATCGGCGATAACAGCCTGATCCGCCTGCAAAGCCTTGATAATATCCAAGCCCTGTTGATCAATGGAAATGATACCGAACTTGGAAATGAGAAGTTTCAGAACGGTTTTACAAGCCATAGAATGAAAATTAGTGCTCCAAACAGAAGATTTTCTGCCGCTCTTCAAGTCGTAATTGTAACTTTGCGAATATTTTTTGGCATGCTCGGCAATTTCATCGACAGTCATATAGAGCGATTTATTAAAGCCGTTGAGCAATTTAAAGTAGGCGACATAGCCGACAATTTCATCGGAAATTTTATCGCCGCGAATAATTTCGCCTGTAACAAAATCGACTTCCTTAATTTGACCTTCGCAAACCGCGCCGGCGTTGATAGTTTCATACATACCGGTACGAAGAGCGAGTTGAACGAGCCTTTTGTAACCGAGTTGAAATTGGGCTTGATTTTTATAAGGCAAGATATACGCCAAGCCGAGCGAAGGATTTATAGGCAACTTAAGCGCAGCGGCAATA
>JAZRET010000254.1:0-4008 GCA_045660945.1 Congzhengia sp. | reverse complement strand
CTAAACTTCGCCAGGAGTTCGGTTCTCTTGGAAAAGACTTTGACAAAATGGGTGGGTTTGCAAATATCAAAACGCCGGAAGCCGCGCAAAAAGCCATTGATAACGCAAAGGTCAAAGTTGCAAAAGCCTATGAAGCAGCGTCTAAGAGCGGGTTTGGCACAAAGGGTTTTGATTCTGCAATTAAGACGGTAATTACATACGAAAATCACATCGAATCGTTACAACAGAAATTGGACGCATTGAATGCTGAAAGAGCGTCATCAAGTATCGAACGATACAACAATTCGGTTGCAAATATAGAAGCTGCACTTGCTCGAATGAGAGCAGAAAACGAAGGTGTAACAGAAAGCATACATCAGGAAGAAACTGCTCAGAGAAATTTTAATAATGCAGTTAGTGAATCTCCCATTGCACAAAAGGCACAGGACGCACAGGCGGCAACTGAATCAATGTCTGAAAGTGCTGAATCAGCATCGAAGCAGTATTCTATGATAGGTGCTACGATTGACGCTTTTAGAAAACAACTCGATAATGCTCCGAGATTATTTGAAACTCTGAATTTGACAAAGCCAAAAGAGGAATTTCTCGATATTCAGGATCATATTGAAAAAACAGAAAACAAACTTATCAATTTAGAAGCGATGATGGAGCGTGGCCTTGCAACAAATAAGAATTTTAGCAAGACTACCACATATAAGAAAATTCAGTACGATATTGATGAAGCAAGAAACGCTTTGCAATCGTTTGAAGCAGAGCTTGATGAAATGGGAAACCATACTCATGAGATAAATTGGGGTGCAATCGGTTCGAGAATGAAAGAATCGTTTGGTACTGCTCTTGGAATAGTCAAAAGACTAACTTCCCATGTATTCAACCTTGCAAACGCTTTGAATAAGAGAATTGTCGGCGGCTTCGCTAACCTTGCAAAGAACCTGAATAAGACTGATGATATAGCGAAGAAACTATTTAAGTCATTTTCCCGCATTGGCAATATGCTTCGGCTTATGATAACCAGAATGGCATTGCGCGGTCTTATAAGTGAAGCAAAACAGAGTTTTACGGAACTGACACAGTTTAGTGACAAGGTTGCTGACAATTTCAACAAGTTGCGAAATGCAATTAAATATCTTGCCGATAGCCTTGCGGCACTTGTAGCACCGATATTCAAGACAAGTAGTTCTTTTGCCGGTATAGGTTACATCATTGATTCTATTACAGATAAGATCGTTGATTTGATAAACAAACTCAATCAGTTGCTTTCGGCATTGTTAGGACATAGTACCTGGATAAAGGCAACAAAACAGACAAAGGATTACACGAAGGAAGTAGACAAAGCTGGTAAGGCGGCAAAGAAAGCATTGCAGCCGTTTGACGAACTGAATAACCTTACCACAAATGATAGCGGTAGTAACCCTGATAATGGAACGGGTGGCGCGCAGTATTCAGAACTTCCTATTGATAAGAAATGGAAAGATATAGCGAAGTGGCTGAAAGAAATGTGGAAGAAGGGTGATTTCACAGAACTCGGCGCACTTCTTGGAGCAAAACTCCGTGATGCTTTGAATAGCATTCCTTGGGGAAAGATCCAGAATACAGCGCGTAAGTTAGCAAGTTCACTGGCTACGTTGCTTAATGGATTTTTCAGAACGGAAGGACTTGCGAAATCAATCGGAAACACTATCGCACAGGCAATCAACACAGGACTGATATTCGCAGAAGAGTTTATCAAGAAATTCGATTTTGCGGCGTTTGGTAAATTCATCGGTGACGCGATTGTAACGGCATTGAAAAATATTCAGTGGCAGAGATTTATTGATGCGTGTGCTAACCTTGGAAAAGGCATTGCTACGGCAATCAATTCGCTTGTTGGAACAGGTGTTATAAGTGAGATTGGTAAAGCAATCGGCAAGGTTGTTTTGGCTGCCGTAAACTTTGCTTTTAATCTTGTTACAAACATCAATTTTGAAGAACTTGCAAATGAGATAGCAAACGGAATAAAGAATTTCCTGTTAGTGCTGAATGATGTTGATAAAGAAACAGGTCTGACGGGATGGGAAAAACTCGGAAAGACAATCAGTGATGGATTGCTTGGCATCCTAAAAATTCTTAATACAACATTAGGTGATAAAGATATTCGTGCAGAATTAAGCAAAGGCATAACCGATATGCTTAATCAGATTGATTTTGCAACGATCATCGGTCAGTCTGCCGAACTTATCAAAAATATCGCTATTGGTTTTGCAAATGTAATTGTTGCCGCTTTCAAGAGCGAAGAGTTCCGTAAAGGAATTGCTGCTGCCATTCCGTATTTAGGTCTTGCCTTCACAGCCGTTCTTGCCGGAAAAGGACTTGCTTCTGCCGGGGCAAGTATAGGCAAAACATTACTTCGTAATATCGGTCTAAGTGTTATAGAAGGGTTGCCTGGTCTTTTTGCAAGTATTTCTGGTGCATTAACAACAGCGGCGGCGGCACTTGGAACATCTGTCGGTGCTATACTTGGTGCGCTTGCGCTTGTTCCGGCTGCGGTAGTTGTTTGGGTTAAAAATTGGGATGAAATCAAAGAAGCTGCCGGATTGTTCGTGGAAAGAACACAAGAGCATTGGGAAGAATTGAAATCTTGGTTTCAGACTAATATGCCTTACTTCTCGGAGTTGGTACATAAAGTGTTCGGAACTTTGCCTGAATTTTTTAACGGCGTATATATTTCCATAAAGGAAAAACTCAGCCTTATCAAGACGGTTGCGACAAGTTTTATCGAAGGCATTAAAATAGGATTTTCGATAGCACTTAACAACATAAAGAATGATATTTCGGCAAAGATTGAAGTTGTAAAGACGATAGTCGGAAACCTTAAAACATTTATCTCTAACACATTGGAGTTTATTAAAAACCTTGTTGAAGGTGTTTCAAGGGCAATTCTCGGTGGAATGAGTGGGAGTTTGCAAGAGATATATAACGGTTTTGTGGATACTTTTGCGGCTATAAAGAAATACATTCTTGAAATCATAGACCAGGCGAAAAACTGGGGGCATAACCTTGTCGAAAACATTAAAAACGGGATAGCAAATAATCCTATTGTAATAGGTGTTAAAGGCGTAGTAAATGCTCTCAGGAACAATGCAGATGGCGGCATCCTTGTAAATGGACAATGGAAACCGATACAAGGATATGCAAGTGGCGGTCAACCTAAATCGGCAGAAATGTTCCTTGCCCGTGAAAACGGTGCGCCGGAATTAGTCGGAAAGATGGGAAGTCACACAGCGGTCGCTAACAACGATCAGATTGTGGCATCAGTCGCAGACGGCGTATATCGTGCTGTTGTTTCTGCAATGGCGGCAAGCGGTGGAAACAATAAGATGCAAGTTGAAATTATCCCTGATACAAGCGGTATATTCAAGGTTGTTCAAAGGGAAGGTAACGATTATCAGCAAAGAACAGGCAGACCTGTCTTTGCATAAGTGGATTAAGGGCGTATGGCGCAAATGCGTTGTGCGTCCTTTTTCTTTGTGAGAGGAAAATAAGATGGCATACGCTGGATATTTAGTAAAGGTAGGCGGTTCGCAATCGGGATATTCTATACCGCTTTCATTCATAAAGGCAGAAAGTTATAAAGTTACAAGGCTTGTGCAAGACCTTGACAGTTATAGAGATGCAGACGGAGTATTACACAGAAACGCATTATCTCATGTTCCTATCAAGTGCGAATTTGAGTGCGTTCCGATGCTGACAAATACGGAAATCAATTCTGTTGTCAGTTCCATACGTGCGAAATACTCATCATTGCCGGAAAGAAAAGCGGTTGTATCTGTTTATGTTCCTGAAACGGACGAATATATTGAACAGGAAATGTATATGCCTGATATCGAATACAATATGTACTACGTTGACACAAGCATTATTCAATACAATTCCGTACGTTTCGCGTTTATTGGTTACTAAGAGAGGTTTGTTATGGTTGATTATGCAGATGAAAGCCTGTTTTTGCAGGATTCAATAGATAAACAGATA
>JAZRET010000253.1:0-1443 GCA_045660945.1 Congzhengia sp. | reverse complement strand
TATATGTGATTACTGCACCGGAAACATCGAGCGCGGCGATAAATACATCGTCCTTTGCGGAGATAAGATTTGTGAAGGGTGCTATGACAGAATCACAAAAGATGAAATAATCGAAATGACCGGCGGAAGTGTTTGCCACCATGAGGAGGATGTATGATGTATTACGATGAATGTCCGAATTGCGGCGCAGCATTAGACCCCGGAGAAAAATGTGATTGTAAACAAGAAGAAACGAAGAAAGAGGTGAAGGCATAATGGGAGAGCAACTTTCTGTATATAAGCAACTTATCATCAGCACTGCAGAATGCTTAAGTGCAATTAAAAGAGAAATCGGGATGAAAACCACCTGCGCTCCATTTGCCGTAAAGCTGATTTCTTCACTTAACACATTAGAGCTTGACACAGAGCAAGATGAACTCCATGCGGCAAACACGCTCCTTTCCGGTCTGCAGACTTTAATGCAGGGCGGAATCGTCGCAGAAGATTATGACAAGATAGATTTTGTAAGGCGCGGTAAAACCATCGTTCCTTCTGCCAGAGTGGAAGCCTTTCTTCGCGCATCCGCAAGAAAGGGATACCGTATCACCGATACCATCGTTGCTGTTCCGAAAGAAGACTTTGAAACTACATACTTTAAAGAAAACTTTTATAACGGTGATATTGTCTACACTTTGGAAGACAAACGGTACAACTCCGACAGAGTGATTACGGCGCAGAGACTTCTTGATAATTACTTTTCAAAATTCATCTGCAGACTCGATATTCACGATGTGAAATCCAATAAGCGTGTCGCGATGACGACCTGCGAAATTTCCATTGAAGAAATGCTCACCATAGCCGCTGCATCAGAGCAGGGATTTTACAAATCCCAATGGGTTGAGTATGTTGACAAGTACAACCGGACTAGAAAACGAAAGGTTATCACGGACGAACTCAACACCGACACCTTTTGGGTGAAGTGGACCGGCGAAATGGTAAACAAGACAGTTATCAGAAGAGCGCTCAAGCGCGTAAAAGAAGTTTTGCCGGAACTTGCTGATTCCATTTACGCATTCGAGCAGGATGATTATATTGAGCAAGATACTCCGGAAGAAAAAACCATCATCGATATCCCGGTGGAAGATGTCGACGATGATGTGAACTTAAACAAATTAACCGCAGAACAAAAAGCAGAATGCACAGAACTTTACGAACTGTATAAAGCAAATCCAAAACTTGCAGAAGATAAGTTCGGCGAGATCATGTCTTTGATTGAAGAAGGTCTTGCTCCGCAGGATATCATCAACAAAGAATACGCTGCATTGGTGGTTTTAAAGCGCTCCAAAACGAAATGGGAGAAGATAGGGGGCTACTTTGATGAAAAAGGTGAAACTTAAACAAGGGACGCTCTCCTGGGAAAAAGCGCGGTCAATGCGAATCGGCAGTAGTGAAATCTTTGATATC
>JAZRET010000252.1:0-1531 GCA_045660945.1 Congzhengia sp. | reverse complement strand
TATCTGTCAACAAAGGAGTTTTATACTGTGTGAATTTACTTTTTGGGTTAAATGTAAAACGACTATTTAATGTGGTGTTTCCTCTTTATCATACCATACAATTTTATCAGTACCGATAGTTAAATACTTCTTCGTTTGTTCTTCATATTCTTTTTTGGAAACCTCTTGCCCATTAATCTCATAAAACTCGGGATACTCTTTTCCGTAAACAGTTGCTTTATCCCACCAAGAAAAATCAATAGAAAACTGTTCTTTGGCATTTGCGTCTAACTCATAATATTCATAATTTATATGTTCCGGAGCAGCGCCGTGTCTTTCCCTTAACAATGCACCGTTATTAAGCAATCTACCATATACGCTCGTCTCGGTATACCAATGATGCAGTTCGCCATTTTTTATAGTGAAAAAATACATTTCTGGCACAGTATCTACACAAAGTTCAGGTATGCCATCACTGGTCATATCAAAATAAGTATATGTATATTCTTCCGCATTATAATCCATTAACAAATACTCTTCAAATAATTTTGCAACCGCATTTTCATCTAACGCAGTCTTTTCGCCTTCTAAAAATTGCTTGTAAATTATTTGATAATCTCGATTTTTATCATAAAAACCAGCTATGTTTTCAAACTTTTCCCAACTTGCATCGGGTTTATTATAAAATTCATCAATATATTTATTTACAAATTCAACAGAGGATGAAACACCGTTAATCCTATAGTGCTTTTTCATATCATCTGCATATGCTTGCTCAATAATTTCATATTTATCCTTTTTAAATCTCAAAGTAACAAATCTATTAAGTCCGGCACCGCCGCTTTGAACAAACCTCCCATCCGCTTTTAATCCAATCAATTCCCTTTCCCAAAAATCAAAGCCATAGACTTTGTTATTATAAATATGAAACACCGTATACGCGCCAACGTTTGGGGTAATATGTGCGATCAATTCTTCTTTGCCATCACCGTCAAAATCAACCCGTGCATATTTTTCGGGAACGGCATCTATTAAATCAAAAGGCTTGTGATTTTTAAAGTAAACACTTTCTCCGGATTCATTAATAAAGGGTCGCTCATTATTCAAAACATCCAAAAGCACGTCTGTTTTATTTAAAGCAATCGGATCTGTCAAGAAACAAACCGCTGCCACAACGCTTGCAATAATAGCAACTAATATAATCCAAAGTGCAGGTTTCTTATAATTTAATACCGATTTCACTCTGCTTTTGACTCCAATCTCCCCAAAGGCAAGAGGACAAGCCGCAATCATACGGCGATTCACACTGCAAGTTAAAAGCGCCAGCGAATAATCTGCTTTTTGCTCGTTATTGAATTCTTTTACTACTTTTTCATCACAGGCAAGTTCAATATCACGACAAAGAATCACATAACTAAGCCACATCAGAGGATTAAACCAATGGAGTGTAAGAATCAAGAATCCAACCGGTTTCCACCAATGGTCTTTACGACGGATGTGGGCATTTTCGTGAGCGATAACGTGTTCCATATCCTGTTCGTTCATGTTGAAC
>JAZRET010000251.1:0-5941 GCA_045660945.1 Congzhengia sp. | reverse complement strand
CACCAAATAAATCAAGATGATGCGCAGGTGTTTTCCTTTTTGGCTTCATCTCGATTAATGTTACATCTATATCGCGTTTTGCAAGTTGCCATGCCGCCTCGCAGCCCGCAAGCCCTGCACCAATTACTGTTGCCTTCATTTATTTCTTCCTTTACAGTCTGTGTTCTTTGAAAAGTTCCATCAGTTCTTTATAGCATTCTTCGTGATTGAGCGAAATATTATGAAAATGCTCAAACGCTAAAATCCCCTGACAAACTAACATTCCAAGTCCGTTTATAATATGTGCGCCTTTCTCTTCTGCTTCTTTTAAGAAAAGCGTTTTTTTCGGGTTATAGATGATATCTACACAGGTAACGCCTTTATGTACCTTATCCATAAATTTGCAAGGGTTACCATTTTCACCGGCATGCATTCCGACGGGTGTTGTGTTAATGATGATGTCATATTGTTTCTCTGCGTCTACCGTTTCAAAAAACAGCGTATCCGTGTGAGTTTTTACTACATCACCAATCACTCTTGCTTTCTCAATGGTTCCTGCGTCTACCGAAATGGAATTTGCGCCGTTCTTTGCAAGTTTATAGCAGAGCGCACGCCCAGAGCCACCTGCACCAAGTATTAAAATGTCTTTATTCTTGATTTCACAACCTTCTAATACCAAAGACTTACAAAATCCGTCACCATCTGTATTATAGCCATGCCAAACACCATTTTTATTTACAATAGTGTTCACTGCATTCATCAAAACCGCGTCAGGGCATAAAACATGCATATATTTCATGATTTCTATTTTGTGCGGCGAGGTAATATTAAACCCGGATGCTCCCATTGCTTTTGTACCGGATATTGCAGCATCCAAGTTTTCCGGCAACACATCGAATGCAAGATACGCCATATCAATACCGTTTTTTTCCGCAAGAAAGCTATGCATTTTCGGAGAAATTGTATGTAAAATCGGTGTTCCGAAAATGCCGAAGAGTTTTGTTTTATTTGTTGTTTTGGTCATCAAAAACGCCTCGAATCTTTATCTGTTTTTTTCTTTCACCGGAGCAATAAAACTAATCACTTTACCAACAAAGAAAACGATATCATTGGAACTTTCAATCGCAACGCGTTTTCCCAAAGCTTTTCCTCCAATGGTTAGAGATGCTACCAAAGCAGTAAGCAGTATCGTCAATATAATCTGTGAAATATCTGCACCGCTCGCAATCACCATTGTGACAATTGCAGTTGTAGCGCTACCCGATATGATGCCCGCGATATCGCCTATCACGTCATTACAAAAAGAGCCTACACGGTCAGCATTACGGATGAGTCTTACCGACTCTTTTGCACCGCGCACCTTCTGTGATGATAAAGAGTGAAACGGGATTTCGTTTGCCGATGTTACTGCCACACCAATGATATCAAATAAGATACCGATTAAAATAAATGCGACTAAAATAATAAAAGCCATAATCAGGTTCACCTTCGTCATTAGTCCCGACTGAATCATCTGCAAAACGGCAGAGATGAAAAAAGTCAAAGGAACAATTGTGGCAACCCATTTAAGGCCTTCTTTTTTCTTATCTACTTTTTTTCTTTTTTTGTTTTTTACTGCGTTTTCACGCTTTGTACTGTCGTCGGACAATTTTTGCACCAACCTTTTTAAAATTTGCAACAAACGCCGCAAAAAAACAGCGGCGTTGATGCTTTTTTTAAATTTTAAAAAACAGGTGGTAATACAAACAGGGAAATTTTGCGGTTTAGGTTCGGTAGGATTTCCCGACGGGCAGCTGAAATGTCGCCAAATCAGCGGTTTCCCTTTCATGCCCGACCTGACCGGTCTCCCGAGCCAGAACCGAATCACCACTTAAGTCCGCACTACAATCCCTGATGTACCTCTAAAAAGAACAGCCTAGAGGTTTTCCCAAACAGTCAGACTTGCTCTTAGCCTCTTTTGCAGCCATGGTTTCAAGCAGCAATAACGCAATTGTTTTGGCCGAAACAAAAGCGTCTGTCCACTATCCGCCATACCCACTCAAGGCAGGCTACGCTGTCCACAGCACGCGTGCCACACGACCGCTAAATCGCACAGCAGTTGCACCGAGCAACAGGTTTCACCCCGTTTCGTACTCCAGTAAGTTGCCGTTTGTGATACGTCACAAAAGCAAGCGAATGAAGCACAAGAACAGGTCTCCGCGGAAATGGGGTCACGATTCACATGCCATTGCGAGGCGCCCCAAAACCTTAACTCCCAGCACCAACCCCCGACTGGGCGTCGAAAGCAAGCACCAGGAACTTCATCGATGTGCCCTTCAACGGATTTTTAGGCCCGTCCTGGGAGCAAGCAGCGCTGACTAGGATACTGCACCACCGTTTATTTTTTCTTTAAATTCAAAATTAATATAACATATTTTTTAAAAATAGTAAAGGTCTTTTTAAAAATTTAATATAATTTTAAAAATTCGATTATCTGTCTCGGTCCAATAAAAATTTAGAAAGTTCAATTAAAAATTCTGCTCTTTCTCCAAATCGGGATAAGCTTTCAATTGCTTTTTCCGTATAGTCGGCAAGCATTTTTTCAGACGCTTCTAAGCCATAGATTGTGACGAACGTTGATTTTTCATTTTCGCCGTCACTTCCAATGGGTTTTCCCAAATTTTCTTCTGTTCCGGAAACATCTAAAATATCGTCTTTAATCTGAAAAGCAATACCTAAGTATCTGGAAAATTCTTCAACCGCAAGCAAATCTTCTCTGCCGCCACCGCCTAAAAGAGCACCTACCCTTGCTGCCGCCATGATAAGTGCCGCAGTTTTATGAAGATGCATGGTCATTAAGGTAATTGCATCTACAGTTTTTCCTTCAGATTCCAAATCGATTACCTGACCGCCAATCATACCTTCTACGCCGGCACTTTCTGCAATGATAGACATCGCAGCAAGCGTCATGTTGGGAGAAACTTGTGAATGTTTTAAGATTGTTTCATACGCAAGATTTAAAAGTCCGTCACCTGCCAAAACAGCAATTGCTTCTCCGAACACCTTATGATTCGTCGGTTTTCCGCGGCGAAGGTCATCGTCATCCATACACGGCAAATCGTCATGAATCAAAGAATATGTATGAATCATTTCTAAAGCGCACGCAAACGGCATCACTTTTTCTGATTCTGCTCCTAAAAGTTCAGAGGAAGCAAGCATCAACACCGGACGGATTCTTTTGCCGCCTGCATGAAGACTGTAATCCATTGCTTTATAAATGGTTGCCTGCGGATTGTCTTTTTCTTCTAAATATTTATGAAGCGCCTGATTGACGTCTAAAATTTTAGATTCTAATTCTTCTAAAAATGTCATGCATCTTCACCGCCCTCAAATTCTTTCTCCTGCAGGGTTCCGTCTGCATTTTCTGTGAGGATTTTGATTTTTTGTTCTGCTTTTTCGAGTTCTTCATGACATTTCACAGAAAGTTTTACCCCTTGTTCGAAAAGGCCTACTGCCTCATCTAAAGGCGCGTCGCCGTTTTCGAGTTTTTTCACGATTTCTTCAAGTTCTGCAATCTGTTCTTCAAAGGTTTTTGCTTTTGCCATAACTCATACCTCCTTAAAAAGAGTTAATCCATTCTTCCGGTCAGCATTCCGTCTTCTTTTAGCGACAAATAATCCATTTGACGAAGTGCTTCATAAAGGACAATTGCAACGGAATTTGAAAGGTTTAAGGACCTTGCGCCCTCAGCCATCGGAATACGGATGCAGCTTTCGTAATGTTTTTCTAAAAGCGGCTCCGGAAGTCCGTGTGTTTCTTTTCCGAAAATTAAATAATCTCCGTCAGAAAACACGGGGTCACTGTGGCGCATCGCCGCTTTGGTCGTACAAAAATAATATGTACCTGGGCATTTTTCAAAAAAGTCCTCTAAATTTTCATAATAGCGGATATCAAGTTCATACCAATAGTCAAGTCCTGCACGCTTTAATTTTTTATCGTCAATTGTAAAGCCCATTGGCTTTACAATATGAAGTACGCTTCCGGTTGCCTTACATGTTCTTGCAATATTTCCGGTGTTCTGCGGAATCTCAGGTTCTACCAAAACAATGTTCATTGCCATAAAAACACTCTCCTAAAAGAGGAAAATTATTATTCCTCTTCCTCGTCTTCATCATACAAAATATAGTCGTAAATATAATCCCAGAAAGTTTCTACGCCGTCTGTGTTATTGACAGAAAACGGGAACAAAATATCCCCATCCTGTAAATCGAGCGTTTCAACAATCATTTCTAAATTTTCTTCTAACTGTTTTTTTGAAAGTTTATCTGACTTTGTTGCAATTACACCCGCCATACCACCTGCACTTTTGATTGCCTTTAACATATTTTGGTCATCCACAGACGGTTTATGTCTTGAATCTACAAGTAAAATCACCTGCATGAGCTGACTGCGGTTTATCAGATATTCGTTGATGACATCGCTTAAATTCTTTCTGCCGCTTTTGCTTGCTGATGCGTATCCATACCCCGGAAGGTCGACGAGCATCAGTTTTTCATCAATTTCAAAAAAGTTGATGGTTGCCGTTTTTCCGGGTGTTGCACTGACGCGGGCAAAGTTTTTACGATTTAAGATTTTATTCATCAAAGAGGATTTTCCGACATTGGATCTGCCGACAAATGCAACTTCCGGCAGCACCGTCGTCGGATAATGCTCTTTTTTTACGCCTGACAGCAAAAATTTTGCGTTATGAATGTTTACTTTCATAATGTCCCTCTTATTTGGTGAGCGCGATCTTCAGCACTTCATCCATTTCTTTCACGGTAATAATTTCAATGTTGTCTTTTACAACCTGCTCGAGTTCGTCCAAATCTTTTTTATTCTCTTCCGGAATCAAAATTGTTTTAATGCCTGCACGGTATGCCGCAAGTGTTTTTTCGCGCAAACCGCCAATCGGAAGCACTCGTCCGCGGATGGTGATTTCGCCCGTCATCGCAACTGTTTTCTTCACTTTCTTTCCACAGAGTGCAGAAACCAAGGCCGTTGCAATTGTGATTCCGGCGGAAGGACCGTCCTTCGGTGTTGCGCCTTCCGGAACGTGAATATGAATGTCTTTTTTGGTGTAAAAGTCTTTTTCGATGCTTAATTTTTCTGCGTTTGCGCGCACAAAACTAATCGCAGCTTTTGCAGATTCTTTCATCACATCTCCAAGTTGACCGGTAAGTTCAATCTGTCCGGTTCCGGGAACGATGTTCACTTCAACCGAAAGCGTATCACCGCCGACCTGTGTCCACGCAAGACCGGTAACGATACCGATTTCATCCACTTTCGCAGCTTCTTCTCTGTCAAAAAGATGTTTTCCTAAAAATTCTTCTACATTTTTTGCAGTAACAGAAACTTTTTTCTCTCGGTCATCTACTATCTGAAGCGCGGATTTTCTTAACACATCCGCTATTTTTCTCTCTAAACCTCTCACTCCGGCTTCGCGGGTGTAGTGTTCAATCATAGAACGAATTGCACCATCATTTACCATTACATTTTTTCTTGTTAAGCCGTGTTTTTTGAGTTGTTTCGGGAGAAGATGCTTCTTTGCAATATGGAACTTTTCTTCTGAAGTATATCCGGAAAGCTCAATAATTTCCATACGGTCTAACAAAGGTCTCGGAATGGTATCTAATGTATTCGCTGTTGCAACAAATAATACATTTGATAAATCAAAATCAATCTCCATAAAGTGGTCCCGGAATTTTGCGTTCTGCTCAGAATCTAACACTTCTAAAAGTGCCGCAGAGGGATCACCTTTATAATCAGATGCCATTTTGTCAATTTCGTCAAAAAGCATAACGGGATTGTTTGAGCCTGCCTGCTTTAAAGCAGTGATGATTCTTCCGGGCATAGAGCCGATATACGTTCTTCTGTGTCCACGAATATCTGCTTCGTCACGGATGCCAGCCAACGAAATTCGCACATAGTTTCTTCCCATGCT
>JAZRET010000250.1:0-2148 GCA_045660945.1 Congzhengia sp. | reverse complement strand
ATAGCTCAGCTGGGAGAGCATCTGCCTTACAAGCAGAGGGTCACAGGTTCGAGCCCTGTTGCGCCCACCAAATCGGAACAAGTTTTACTTGTTCCGATTTTTTTATTTATTTTTTCGTTTTTATAAAAAATAAACACATTTTATTGATGGTTTTTTAGCGCAAATATTGACTTTTTCCGCGTTTTGCGGTAAAATATATTCTGTATATTTATTGCAAAAATTAACCGAAAGGATTGGTAAAAATATGAAAAAACTGATGCTCGGTAACGAAGCCATCGCGCGCGGTGCTTATGAAGCAGGCGTTCGCGTTGTGTCTTCCTATCCCGGAACACCCAGTACAGAAATTACAGAATTCTGTGCAAAATACGATGAAATGTATTGTGAGTGGGCGCCCAATGAAAAAGTTGCAGTAGAAACCGCATCCGGTGCGGCAATTGCCGGCGGAAGAGCCGTTTCTGCGATGAAGCACGTTGGCTTAAACGTTGCGGCAGACCCCCTCTTTACCATGTCTTATATCGGCGTAAATGCAGGACTCGTTCTCTGTGTTGCAGATGACCCCGGCATGCACAGTTCTCAGAATGAGCAGGACTCCAGAAACTATGCGCTGGGTTCTAAAATCCCGATGCTTGAGCCTGCGGATTCTTCTGAGTGCAAAGAATTTATGAAAAAAGCATTTGCTTTAAGTGAGAAGTTTGACACACCCGTTTTGATGCGCCTTTCAACGCGTGTAGCACATTCTCAGAGCTTAGTGGAATTAGAAGAAAGAGAAGAGATCGCTGTAAAACCTTATGAAAAGAATATTCCGAAAAACGTTATGGTTCCGGCGTTTGCACGTCCGAAGCATACGGTTGTAGAAGCGCGTACCGAAAAACTTTCCGCATTTTCTGATACTTCTGATTTAAATAGCGTTACCATGCGTGGAACCGATATCGGTGTTATTACCGCAGGTATTTCTTATCAGTATGTATCCGAGGCGCTTCCCGAAGCTTCCATTTTAAAACTCGGTATGGTTTGGCCGCTTCCGAAAAAACTGATTTCCGATTTTGCAGCGAAAGTAAAGACCTGTTACGTAGTGGAAGAACTCGATCCGTTCTTAGAAACCCAGATTAAAGCGATGGGCATTAAAGTAATCGGAAAAGAACTTCTTCCGAAAGAAGGAGAATATTCTGCGGCACTTTTAAAACAGAAAATCTTAGGTGAAAAGCCGGCAGAGGTTGTTTCTGCGAAAGAAGATATTCCCGTTCGTCCGCCGGTTATGTGCCCGGGATGTTCACACAGAGGCGTTTTCTATGTCCTTCATAAATTAGGGTTAAACGTATCAGGTGACATCGGTTGCTACTCTTTGGGTAGTGCAGCACCGTTATTTGCTTTAGATAGCATCATCTGTATGGGTGCAAGTGTTTCTGCGGCACACGGTATGGAAAAAGCGGCGGGAAGAGATTTTGCGAAAAAGACTGTTGCGGTTTTAGGCGACTCTACCTTTATTCACTCCGGTATCACGGGCTTAATTGACATCGTTTACAACAAAGGTACATCCACTGTTATGATTTTAGATAACTCCATTACCGGTATGACAGGACATCAGCAGAACCCGTCCACAGGCTTTACAATTCGCAACGAACCTACCCGTCAGGTAGATTTGGTGAAACTTGCTGAGGCAGTTGGCGTGGCAAGTGAGAGAATCCGCGTGGTTGACCCCTTTGATGTGGACCTTTTGGAAAAGGTAATTAAGGAAGAAATTGCGGCGGATGAACCATCTGTGATTATCGCGCAGCGTCCTTGCGCACTCCTAAAAAAAGCAGGCTACACCGGAACATATGTGATTAACGACAAGTGTAAAAACTGTAAGATGTGCATGAAACTCGGATGCCCGGCAATTTCCATTACGGAAAACGGACCGAAAATCAATGAAACACTTTGCGTTGGTTGCGGTCTTTGCGCAAATGTATGTAAGTTCGGCGCAATCGAAAAAGTGCAGTAAGGAAAGGGGAAGAAAAACATGAATATTATGATTGTTGGCGTTGGTGGCCAGGGTACGCTTTTAGCAAGCAGAATCTTAGGTGCCGCAGCGCAGAGCATTGGTATGGACGTAAAACTTTCCGAAGTGCACGGCATGAGTCAGCGCGGAGGAAGTGTCGTAACGTATGT
>JAZRET010000249.1:0-2242 GCA_045660945.1 Congzhengia sp. | reverse complement strand
TTTCAGTAATGCGGTCGATTTCGTCGCCAAAAAATTCGATGCGAATTGCGGTGTCACTGCTTTCTGCCGGGAACACTTCTAAAACATCTCCGCGCACACGGAATTTTCCGCGCACGAAGTTGATATCATTTCGTTCATATTGGATTTCGACTAATTTTTTTAAGATACTGTCGCGGTCCTTTTCCATCCCGGGACGCAGAGAAATCACGAGTTCGTTATAGTCAATCGGGTCGCCTAAACCGTAAATACACGAAACACTGGCAACAATGATAACATCCCGTCTTTCAAATAGTGCCGCGGTTGCGCTGTGACGGAGTTTATCAATTTCTTCGTTTACGGCGGAGTCCTTTTCGATGTAAGTATCAGAGTGTGGAATGTACGCTTCCGGCTGATAATAGTCATAATAGGAAACGAAAAATTCCACGGCATTTTCCGGAAAGAACGCTTTAAACTCACTGCAAAGCTGTGCAGCAAGAGTCTTGTTGTGCGCTAAAATGAGAGTTGGTTTATTCACTTTTTGAATCACGTTTGCAATCGTAAATGTTTTACCCGAACCGGTAACACCTAGAAGCGTTTGCTCCTTGTCGCCGCGAAGAATTCCCTCTGCCAAACGGTCAATTGCCTGTGGCTGGTCACCTGTGGGCGCAAAATCTGAATGTATCTTAAAACCCATGCCGCTACTCCTTTTTTCGTTCTATTCTCATTATAATAAAGGGGTTTCTTTCTGTCAAGAGGAAGGCGCCGCTTTAAACAGAATAAAAAGGCCGCAGCTTTTTGCCGCGGCCTTTACCGACCTTGTGATTTTGCCCTCAAATGCCAAAACTTACGGACAGCGCTTCGTCTACCCGTGCCATTTGTTTTTCGTCCAGCGCGCCGATTTTTTCTCTGAGGCGCCGTTTGTCAACCGTTCTGACTTGTTCTGCCAGAATAACGGAATCTTTCGAAAGACCAAATTCGTTGGCACTGATTTCTATATGTGTCGGAAGCTTGGCTTTGTTGATTTGCGACGTTACCGCCGCCACAATTACCGTTGGGGAGAACTTATTTCCGATGTCGTTCTGAACGACCAAAACCGGACGTACTCCACCTTGCTCCGAACCGATTACGGGGCTCAAATCAGCGTAAAAAATATCTCCTCGTTTTACAACCAACACTATTCACACTCCGCAAGCTTTTTTTCGTACGCAGAAAGAGTTTCACTA
Source organism: Congzhengia sp. (assembly GCA_045660945.1). Lineage (GTDB taxonomy): Bacteria > Bacillota > Clostridia > UBA1381 > UBA9506 > Congzhengia. The sequence continues at coordinate 1,040 of JAZRET010000249.1, read as the reverse complement.
TCTGCGTCAAAACACAGTTCGGCGAGGCTTAAATTGATGCTCGCCATTTCCTGATAACCTTTTTTCATCTCCTCTTGTTGTGCTTGTTTTTTTCTTTCGTGCAGATAAAGTCGCATTGCTTCGCGCACCAACTCACTCCGGTTGATGTTATCGCGGCTTGCCGCCAGATCTACTTCTTCAAGCAGTGCATTGGGAACGGTTATCAAAACCTTTTTTAGTTGCGACAAAATAGCCCAACCCCCATTCGTGTGAATATTTTGAAAAACGGATCGTGTAAAACATGAAATAGTTCTTTGTGTCTTAAGCGTGCTTGCGCTATATATTTATTATATAGGAAAAGACATACACGCGTCAATACACAAATATTAGCAATTTCTAAAGATAAGTAAGTACGTCAACAACCTGATTGTTTTTCAGATACACTCTCGGGGTTCTGTTCCCAACGGCGCAAAGGAGTTCATAACTGATGGTACCGGCTAATCCGGCTAAGGATGTTGCAGTTTCATCGTTTTCCCCTCCGTTTCCGAATACAATAACTTCATCGCCTACAGAGATAGTATTGACATCGGAAACATCAATCATACATAAATCCATACAAATTCTTCCCACAACGGGAACTCTTACGCCGCGTACGGACATGTATGCTTTGTTTGAGAGTGTGCGGAAATATCCGTCGGCATAGCCGATAGACACTGTTGCAATCTTGGTTTTCTTTGTGGTTTTATACGTTGCGCCATACCCAACGGAAGTATCTGCGGGCTTTTCATCAATGCGGATAATGCGCGCTTTTACGGTCATTACCGGTTTTAAAGGAAGTACACTTTTCTCTACTTCATCTGAAGGGTAGCAACCGTAAAGAATAATTCCGGGGCGTACCATATCTAAGTGATATTCCGGAAATTCCATAATTCCGGCACTGTTGCAGATGTGGCGGTATATAAATGTTATGCCACGGTCTTCTAATTTTTTCAGCATATCGGCAAACAAAGAAAACTGCTTTTCCGAGGGAACTTTGTTTTCTTCATCTGCGCAAGCAAAGT
>JAZRET010000248.1:0-13046 GCA_045660945.1 Congzhengia sp. | reverse complement strand
AAATATCGTATCCATACTTATGTTGCTTTTAAATCTGCTGACACTAATAGGAAGATTGCAGATGTAAAAAGAGCCTTGATGAAGTACCAAATTCCAATTTTAGGTGTATTCCCTATGAGTGGTGCATATCATGCGGTTGCTCTTATAGGATGGGATGAGAAACACTTCTATTATATGAATTCTTGGGGCAAGAACGGAGCAGAAATTGACGGTTCTAGCTACTCGAAATGCGAAAGATTAAAAGAAGCATTCTTAATGTTGGATGCAAAGAATACTCCGGATTTCCCGTTTGTAGATGTTCCCAAAGAACATTGGGGATATAACGCTGTAAGACATTGTTATAACTCTGGTATTGTAAACGGCGTAGATGCTTCTAATTTTATGCCTGATTCAAAACTGACAAGAGCACAGATTGCACAGGTATTATATAAGTTAGCTCAAAAGTATGCAGACTTTAATGGTGAAGAGTTTAAAGATGTTTCTGTTGATTATAGTTTCGATGATTTATCTAAAGAACACTGGGCATATAAAGCGGTAAGATATTGTCGTGGTAAAAATGTAATTGTACCCAAGGACAGAAACTTTAAACCTGATGATGCATTAAAAAGAGAGGAATTTTGTAGTGCCGTATGTAATTTTATTAAAAGGCATTGCTCTGCTAAAAAATTAAAAGATGCTACGGCAAAGAATATTCCATTTATTGATATTGAAGCAAATGAATATTCTGATGCTATTAGTATGTGTTATGCTCTTGGCTTAATTAATGGTATTGACGAAACTCATTTCGCACCGAAAGAACATTTAACAAGAGCACATCTGTGCCAGATTATTTACAAACTTGTTAAAGTTATAGAAGAATACGAAGCATAATGAAATAAAATTTTAGGGAAGAGATTAATTTCTCTTCCCTATTTTTTACGATTTTGTAATCATAAGCACTTAAATTACTTCACTATTTTATATAAAATCAAAATGGTTAATGGAGTTATTTAAATGTTTACTCCTACAATTTACACTATTGGCTCTTCTTTATATTCTTTTCATTCTCTGTAAAATCTCTGTAAATTAAAATTATTTGTCTTTGTAAAGCCTGATGTTTACTGGGTTTCAAGGTTTATGTTGGTATATTTCCATGACAGACAAATAATATTCTAACCATTTTATTTCTCCTTCATTCAAAAGAAAAATTTATATAATTTTACCACATTTGCCGAAAAATGTCAATCTAACGAAAAAAAAGAAAAGGAACGATTTTTATGATTTTCGTTTCAGAAAGTCTTGATTTGACAAATCTTTTCAAAAGCGATATAATAAAACAAATTATTGGATTTGAGGTGTGAAGAATTGAATCTTTGGCCGGGAAAAAGCTGCTGGTTTTGGCTGGTTCCCCACACGAAATGGATTTGATAAAACGCGCAAAGGAATTAGGCGTATATACAGTCGTAACAGATTATTATGACAAGGAGTTTTCTCCCGCTAAAACAGTTGCCGATGAATCGTGGGACATCAGTTGGTCAGACTTGGATGCTTTAGAGAAAAAATGCCGTGAAGAAAAGATAAACGGAGTGCTTGCAGGTTACAGCGAACTTACCGTTGAAAGCATGATAAAATTATGTGCAAGACTATCGCTTCCCTGCTATATCACAGAAGAACAGCTAAGTATCACCCGTGATAAGATTTTATTCAAAGAAATCTGCCGGAAAAATAGCGTTCCAACCATAAAGGAATTCACTTCTCCTGAAGATGTCAACGAATTTCCGGTCATTGTAAAACCCGTTGATCGCTCCGGCTCCATTGGGATCAGCATTGCGACCAATAAAGACGAGCTGAAAACTGCATACGATTATGCTTTGGAGATGTCCATCTCAAAAAGGGTCATCATAGAAAAGTATATCAATAAGGGAACAAAGTTTGATGCGTGTTATGCAATTTCAAACGGCAACATCGTGCTTTTTTCAACAGAAGATACCATCAATGCAAAAAATAACGGCCTTGAAAAAGTTGTGCAAAGTGCTTGGCTTACCCCCTCAAAGTACCACGAAAAGTTTTTAAAAGAAGCAGATATTTTTCTCAAAAATATGATAAAAGATATGGGCATTAAAGAAGGCACCATCTTCTTTTCCGGCTTTGCTGACGGTGAATCCTTTGCCTTTTTTGAAACCGGCTTTCGCTTGGGTGGCGCGCATATGCAAAACTACTCCAAAGCACGCGGTATTTGTGATGTACACGAGCTTTTAATTCGCCACGCGCTTACCGGTACTACTGAAGGTCTTCCCATAAACGAAAGTGCGGGAGCTGATTTAAAAGGCGTTATTTTAAATTTCTATGCAAAAAAAGGAACGTTTTCACACTTTGAAGGGATAGAAGAAGCAAAAAAATTGCCCGCCTTAAATATGATACTTCCTATGTGCCACAAAGGAAAAGTGTGTACGGAAGACACTGCCATTTTAACGAAACTCGGGATGATTCATCTATACGATACGGATCCCGTTCTTTTAATGAACAGTGCCGACGAGGCTTATAAAACATTTGGTGCTTTTGACATAAAGGAACAAGATATGGTTTTCGACAGACTCGATACCAAAATCATTCCCAACTGGTGGGATAAATAATAAAAAGCCGTGGCATTGCCACGGTTTTTTTTATTTGCATAATTCACAACTTTCACAAAATTCCACATTGGAAAATACACTTACAATGGTGTCGAGTAAATCTTTATTTTGCATGTTATCCGCTTTGTGGATGATGAGTTTTCTCGGCGCTAAAGTAATTAAAATACTAAGGAGTAAATCATCATAATTTTCATAAGCCGCATCTAACGGATAGACAAATTCCTTTATACTTTTTTCTGTGATATCACTCTTTTTCTCATCAAGCAGTGTGTAAACACCGCTTTCATCCACCACAAGATGTGTCAAAACGGGGCGTTCTTCCTGAACTGTAACGAAATAACGAAGAAGGGAAATAAATTCCTGATACTCCTGCTCCGTTTCATAACATTCTACAAGTTTCTGTGCCGTTTTATCTAAAATTTTTAAATATTCTCTTAATCGAAACGCCACAAGTCCGTTTACATTTGCAGAATCTTTTTCTGCAAAATATAAAGAAAGACCTTTAAAAACCGCGCGTTTTTTGTTTTCACGCGAAAAATACGGGCTTTTTTCTAACGCTTTCAAATAAGAAAGAAGGTCCTTTTCTTTATAGAGCCTTCCTTCCTCTCTATATTGTTTTGTAAAATAGAGCAATAGTTTCTCTTCAAAAGTGTCTATAATAAATTCAGAAAGTTCTGATAAAAATGCTTCATATAGTTCCCTGCTATTGTGAAAATGATAGACTTCACAGTTTTTTTCATCATTTTCTTTTGTCTCTTGTTTTTGTCCGGACAGTAACGGGCCATTCGGCACCGTTTTTATATTTCTGAAGTCCAATCTGATTTGGTCGTTCAAAAATATTCACCTCTTTACTTTTTCTTGATCCGAACATAGTATCTGCATTTTTTATAAAATTACACCAAAAGCACAGTACCAACATCTGTCAAGGGAAAATCCGGTATAAAGTCATACGAAATGTCATTTTCTTCTAAAAATGTGTCAATTTTTTGATAGTCACGATGTTTTGTGATGTCTCCAAAAAAGAAAAGTTTTCCGTTTATTTCTCCCGTGGCGCCACCAACAAATCCATAATCAAAGCCAGACAGCGTTATGTCTCCGGAAGAAATCAAAAGTGTTTTGAAACCGTATCTTCCTGCCGCCTGCTCAATTTTTTCATCCGCCGTGATAACAGCATTTTTAACGTATGCCACAGAGCATTTTGTATACCCTTGTTTTACGGAAGAAATCAAAATTCCTTTTTCTTTCAGAACGTCTTTTACAACCGGGTCAATGTAGGCTTCATTCCCAAATGCAACCGTTTCGGATACCAATACATTATATGCGATATCTTCAGGGTAGTGACTGGAAAGGCGGGTTTTTCCACACAGTATGGTTTTATCAGAAAGCACGCTTTTGTAATACTCAAATACCGTAGGTTCTACGATAAAAACATCCCCAACGCGCACAATTCCCATATCAGGATGTGACGCGATACTTGACGGCAATCCTTCTATCACAGGTGACGGGAGAATGTCAAATCGCCCACAAAAATATTCTTCTGCAATTTTTGAAAAACGGTTGTCGATAATTAGTTTTTGCATTGTGTGTTCCTCTTGTTTTTTCTTGTAAAATCCGTTATAATATATTTTAGCAATAGTTTTAAAAAAATGCAACAGGAGTTGATGAATTTGGTATATGTATTTTTGGCAGACGGGTTTGAAGAAATTGAAGCACTCGCCACGGTTGACATTTTGCGCAGATGCGAAATCCCTGTTGAAACCGTTTCTATTACGGATGATTTTATGGTGAAAGGAACACACGGAATCTCTGTAAAAGCTGATGCTTTGTTTTCCCAGATTCGCGAGGATGATATTTCAGCCTTGGTGCTTCCGGGCGGACTTCCGGGCGCGGACAATTTAGGTGACTTTAAACCGCTTACCGACCTTTTATGTGTAAAAGCAAAAGAAGGAACGATTTTAGCCGCAATTTGTGCAGCACCGAAAGTATTCGGTCTTTTGGGACTCCTTTCCGGAAAGAAAGCAACCTGCTACCCCGGTTTTGAAGCTAAACTCGTCGGTGCAATTTGCAAAAGAAAAAATGTAGTAGTGGATGAAAACATCATCACTGCAAAAGGCGCAGGTGTAACTGAAGAATTTGCAGAAGCCATAGCAGAAGCTTTAGGAAAAGGCGCAACCTGCCGCCGCGTTTTAAAGGCGATGTTTTATTAAAAATTAGCATACTGACAAAAACGAAACATAGAATAGGTAACAGAAAATCATGCACTTTAGCCCATCGGGCAGAAAGGTTGTTTTTATGAAAAAACTGTTACCTGTTTTTTTTGTATTTTTATTTATCCTATCGAGTAGTTGTGTGGCATTCGCAGAAGAAGTTCCGGTGATGGAACTCACGGCAAAATCTGCCATTTTAATGGAGCGCTCCACGGGGAAAATTCTTTATGAATCAAATTCCCACGAAGCGCTTCCGCCTGCAAGCGTCACCAAAATCATGACGCTCCTTTTGGTAATGGAAGCACTGGATAACGGACAGTTTACGCTCGACGACCCCGTGCGCGTATCAAGCCTTGCTGCCGGAATGGGCGGTTCGCAGGTGTTTTTGGAAGAAAACGAAGAAATGAGCGTGCACGAGATGATAAAGGCAGTTGCCGTAGCATCAGGAAATGATGCAGCGGTGGCACTCGCCGAATTTACTGCCGGAAGTCACGAAGGATTCGTTTCTAAAATGAACGAACGTGCAAAAGCGCTCGGGATGAACGATACCACGTTTATCAACTGTAACGGGTTGGACACGGACGGACACGTAACTTCTGCACATGATATTGCTTTAATGTCTAAAGAACTGTTAAAACACCCAAAAATCTTAGAATATACCACCATCTGGATGGATAGTTTGCGCGACGGAAAATTCGGGCTTGTCAACACCAACAAAATGGTGCGTTTTTATAGTGGAGCCACAGGACTGAAAACCGGTTCAACCGGAAACGCAGGCTTTTGTGTGAGCGCAACCGCGAGCCGTGACGGAATGGATTTAATCGCCGTTATCATGGGTGCACCCACATCCAAAGAGCGTTTTGCTGACGCCACAAAACTTTTAGACTATGGCTACGCAAACTACGCGATTTCAAATTCACTGGTAACAAAAGAAGAACTTCCGCCTATGCACGTATTAAAGGGAAAAAGTACACATACAGAAATCGGGCTTTCCGACAATTTTAGCCTCCTTTTAGAAAAAGCAAAGGTGAATACGGTAGAGAAAAAGATTTTGCTTCCCAAAAACGTAAGTGCACCGGTCAAGCAAGGAGATAAAGTTGGTGAGGTGGAATTCTTCATCGACGGCACTTCTATCGGAAAAGCTGACATCATAGCAAAAACCGAAGTCAAAGGTCTTGGCTTTTTAGGAATGCTGAAAAAACTTTCCGGATATTTATTCTTCGGTATGTAACATAAAAAGGTTGCAGATTTTTTCTGCAACCTTTTAGTTTTGTTTTCTGACGATTGCGTAATCATCGCCATTTTGATAATATGGGCATTTTTTGTACCTACTCGAAAGAAGCCTCATCATATCATCTTCATCTAAATTGACATCGCAAATGTAGCACTCTTCTTCATCGTCATACACAAAGTTTTTGCACATTTCACACAAAATATCTGCCATGTACATTCCTCCTAAAGAAACAAAACGGAATGCTACTTGCGCATTCCGAAAAAAATCTTTTTAGGTTGAGCAAATCTGTAAGCCGGGTTCTGTATTTGATGATTATCTATCTAGGCCGTACATTACTGCACGGCTCAAGCCACCGCCGAACGCAGGCACGTCGGGCAGACTCATCCTGCGTAAGCCAATACGGTGTTGCTTCGGATGGGGTTTACATGGCCGCTATGTTACCATAGCGCCGGTGAGCTCTTACCTCACCTTTCCACCTTTACCTGAAACATCAGGAAGTCTATTTCTGTTGCACTGTCCTTAGAGTCGCCTCCACCGGTAGTTAGCCGGCACCCTTGCCCTGTGAAGCCCGGACTTTCCTCGTGAGAAAATTCTCCCGCAATCATCTGACTTACTCAACGCTACATATTTTAACATAACAAAAAGCGCTTGTCAAGAATTCGTCTTCAGCGCTTTTTGAATTTGTGCTTTATATAATTCTTTAAAAAGCGCCAAACATATCCTTTTACAGCTTTTTTCCCGTACAGGTGCGCCCTTTTTCCATCTGCATCAAAAAATTCAGTTCCTTTATAAAATCCAAGTAGTTTTCCGATGATATTTTCGTCTTTTATATCTTTTTCAAGACCGGTGCGGTTATCACCACAGATAACGTAGCCGTCTTTTGTCACTTTTATAATTCTATGCATCGTATAGTGATCAGCGCGGCGGTACACAACAACATCGTACTTTTTATAAGGACCTTTTGAAGCCGTAATAATCACTTTATTCCCGGTTTCAAGCATAGGATACATACTGTCGCCCTGCGTTGTGGTTGTATATGCGCCCGCTGTGCGAAGGTTTCTTTCGATTTCACTTTCCATAACAACAGAAATCGCCGTTTCTGCCGCTGAAATTTCTTTGTTACAACGAATTTGATAGAATTCTGTGTTTCTTATGAGAAGTTCCAACAAATCCATTGTAGCGGCAATTTTTGCGCCTGTTTTCGGTCTATATACCTGCGGAAGCAGTTTCATCAAAACATCGCTTTTTTCAAGCACCACTGCATTATTTTCTTCCGCGCGTTCCAAAAAGCAAATTTTCTTTAACGGCACACATGTATTCGTCTCTAAGCCTTCTTTTCCCGCCCAGGGCGTCCCGTAGGCGTAAACCTTTCCGTCTACCACGCGAATCAGAGGCTTATCTCCGTTAATCACAGCAAGCCTTTTTCCTAAAACTTCCTTCCAGAGCGACATATGTGTCGACTTCCCTACACCGCTTTTTGCTAAAAACGCAACGCCAATGCCGTCTACCGAAATCACAACACCGTGCATCAAAAATCCACCGCGTAAAATCATCTCCTCTGCGATTTTTCGATAAATCGCAAGACTTTCAAGATAACCCGGGTCGTGCGTTTCGTCTCCTGCTTCCGCCCGAACCTCGTCGGAAGTCACACTTACGTGAATCTCGGGAGCATCGTCTGTGCGATACTCCCTACATAAATTCTCTATGTAATTATATTGATTGTCGATACCAAAAACGATATCCGCCAAACGAACACAAAACATAATTTTCTTCCTTTAACAAATTATCTGAGCCATTTGATTCCCGTTGTCGCCGCATTAATACAAAGAAGCAACACGATATTCATAATAATCGCCGAAAAAAACGGCGGCATATAAGGCGGTGCAATTCGAAGCAATTTCATGATACCAAACATATATGCATAGGTATATGTCTTCGAATAAAATATGCTTGCTGTAACGTTCACCACGGCAAACACTCCGTGTGAAACAAAATTCACAACGCGATACGTTCTTTTGTCTGCATATTTCATATAATCCCGGCGCATCCACAGAAAATCTGCCGTTAGCGCCAAAAGCGCCGCAATTGTTGTACTAAAGAACAACCTATTCGGCGAGATAATCCATATTCTTTGTAAGTTTAAATAAGTGACAATTGCCGAAAATAGCGTACTTAGAAAAAGAATGGATAAAAACCTCAAAAACGTATAACCTTTCACCGGTTTAAACGTTCTCCAGAATCTTCTAAAACTATTTAGAAACTGCTCTTTTGCACGAGAAAATTGATACGTCATATTGGGAAAGAAATTCTTCATTTTTCTTTTAAAGGAGCGTCTTCTTTCCTGACGTTTCACGCCCTTTGCATGGTTTCTTATCGAGCGCTGATATAAAAGATTCGGGATGAAACCTTTTACCTTTTTGAAAAACGTTTTAAGCTTGTCTCCAAGCTCTTCTGTTTTCGCAAAAAACGAAACAAGCAAAAACGCCGGAAGATCTTTTGCATTCTGCTTAAATTTTAAAGTAGTATTGTATCTTTTTGCGCGCGCTGTTTCTCTTTTTGCAGCACGGACTGAAAAGATATATGGGAAAAAGTCTTTGATTCTTCTTTTCCATCTCCGTCTTCTCTCTCTCGCCACCTCTTTTTTGGCAGCGCGTACGTCCGGCATATGTGTGAAAATCTTTTTAAACTCTTTCCATCTCCGTTTTCTTCTTTCACGGGATTCTTCCATTCTTGCGGAAATCTCCCAAAACAGAAAAGGGAAAAAATCGACAAACTTTTTCCAGGATCGTTTGAGTCTTCTTTTAGTTCTCTCCTGCATTATGAATGTTTCCTTTGCTCTTTGTTACGGTTACGGTTCTTGTTTCGCCATCCCACTCTACTTTGGCTTCCAAAGCTTCAGATACCGCTCTTGCAGGAACTAAAGTCCGGTCGTTTAAAATAAACGGTGCCGCATCTAATGTGACTTCTTTTTTTGCATTATCCGCTGCCGCATCAACCGTCATGATTGTATTGTCAATTTGAAGCACAATGATTTTTTCATCACAAGTTGCCACAATAAGTCTGTCTTCTGCAATCCATGTAACCTTTGCATCCAGCGCCTCAAAAATCGCACGCATGGGGACCATTGTTCTATCGTTTACAATCACAGGAGCAACATCCAGTTCAAGTAGTTTTCCGTTTACTACGACGTCAATATCCTTTTGTTGCGGCGCAGGAGAAATCAACAACTCCCCTTCTGCATAGGCCGTCACACAAAAAACTGTCATAATTAAAACCAGTAATGCAATGATTCTTTTCATATCGGTATCTCCTTTAACAAAAAAACAGGGTAGCAGCGCAAATGCTGTTACCCTGCTCATTTTTAAATTAGTCTAAGATAGAACTTGTTGCGCCGTAAGTTTCAGCAAAACTCTTTGCGCCGTAGCCTGTTGTTTGTTTTGCAGCGCCTTTAATCACTGTTTTCGGAACTGCTGCTTCAACAACACCGCTTGTTTTGATGATGTCTTCAGCATCAAAGTTTAAAACTTTCAATTCGGGTGCAATATATTTTTTCATTACTGAGCACCTCCCGGAGCATATTCTGTGAACTGCTGTGTTTCTGTATCTACTGTGCAAGCAACAACATCGGACCATTCTGTGCCTGCTGCTGTTGTTACGTATGCAACTGCGTAGTATGTGTTACCATTTTCAGATTCCGGAATGCCGTAAACGTCACCGTAGAATGCATCTGCAGCACCGCCGCCTACTGTTACGCCATCAGCGTTTTTATCATTAATTTTGATGAACTTAATACCGGTTGCTTCAATTTCACTTTCCACATCAACTGCGAACAAGAATCTCATCATACCGTATTTTGTTTCAGCGTCCATATAAAAACCTGCGTCTGTATCTGTGATCCATCTGATTTCAGGAACGGAAACGAGACCGTTATCTGCTACATCGTAGCCTTCTTTCTTTACAGCTTCGATTACGTCAGGGTTTGTTACAACAACGGTAGCACCATCAACATCTGCTAATACAGATGATTTGTTACCAATTGTGGTAATCGGGCAAGCCGCTGTAATACTACTTTCTACTTCTTTGAAAAGAATAGCAGACTGATATGTGCCATCGGTTGTTTCAGCTACGATTGAAGAGGTTTCATCAACTGTGATGGTAACACCGTCATCTTCTACTACGATTGTACCAAATCTATCAGAAGGATAGATTGATGTGTTCTTAGATACTAAATCTGAGTTTACAACTGTGATTTCAGAACCGGTTGTGTTTCCGTCAAAAGCTTCGCCTTTTGCATAAATTGCTGCGTAGCCGGAAATTTCAGAATTTGTAATCTCAATATTTGCAGGAACAAACATGATAATTGCGGTGTATTTATTAGATGTAACTTTAGAATCCGTGATTGTGATGTCTAAGCCGTTCATGGAAGAACCACCAACGGTGATTGTCTGTGCCCATACGCTACCGGTAGAACGCAGGTCACAACCATCGATTACTACATTGATGCCATCTACTCTGGTGTCAACACAACGACCATCTTTATTTGTGTTAACCATGTTGAGGTCATAAACTTCAAAGTCTGCAAATACTTCAAAGAGTTTTTTCTGTGCTGTTGTGATTGTTTTGCCGTTACCATCAACAACAATATATTTGTCAACAACGAGTGTTTCTGTCACGGTTACATCGTCTAACAGAGTGATTGTGCTCCACTCTTCGAGGTTTGCCCAAGCTTCAGCAAATGTTGCGTATTTCGCTCCATCAACGATTGCTTTTGCTTCAACGTCTGTTGCAAGTACGTAGTTACCATCTGCATCTTTTACTGTCATTGCTCCATCTGCAAGATAATCAGAAGGAATTGCTTCAGAGTATGTTCCGCCCGAAACAGCGATGTTTGTTCCGAGGAGCGGATCATTCCAGTAACCTTCGCCTGTAACAACGAAGTCACCTGCGGAGATGTTTGCAGTCGCAGTATATCCGTCAAAGCAGTTTAGGATACAGTAAACAGCATTGAAATTACCGCCTGTGATGTTTACTTCGCCGTTAAACGCACCGATTAAATAACCAACTTCATTGGTGGATTCGTAGTTACCGCTTGTGATGTTTAATCCACCTGTGCAAGACGTAGAAAGACCGATTACGTTTTCGCCTGCGCAGGTAAGTTTACCTGTTCCAACGCTGTCCTGAAGTGTTAAGGTGTCCTTCACAACGATTGCGTAGTTGGATAACGCAGGGAGAGTGAGTGTCTGTCCGTTTAAGTCAATTGTAATGTTGTCATCAACCGTGATTGCTGCTGCGGGGTTTGCTGCAGAAATCAAAGTGATTACGTCGCCGTCATTTGCTGCGGCAACTGCTGCTTCAAGTGTTGCGTATTCAACACCATCAATTGCAGCAACATTTCCCTCTGCGGATACTGCTACTGCCATGCCCATTAAAAGCAGAAAGCACGCGAGAAGAGAAGCAATGAGTTTCTTTGCTTTCATTTTGAAAACTTCCTTTCCTATTTATTACTTATTTTAATATATTTACCTATAATACTAAATATACATCATAAATTTTATCACAACAAATAAAATTTGTCAAGCACCTTTTTGTTTAATTTTAACATTTTTAGGTTGTTAAATTACTTTACTTTTTGTGGTAGTTTTACATAAAAGAAACAAAGAACGCTCTTGTTCCCCACACATATATATTAGAAGAAAAAATTTTTTCAAAAAAATGCTTGACAAATGAAAAATGTGATAGTATAATAGATGAAGTCAGCGAGTGTGCTGGAACTGGCAGACAGGCACGTTTGAGGGGCGTGTGTTTATGACGTACGGGTTCAAGTCCCGTCACTCGCACCAAAATAGAGAGTATCTTTTGATGCTCTCTATTTTTTTGTGCTTTAATATTATATATAGAAAAAACAGACTTTTTTATTATTTTTTACTGTTTCTTGCTTTTGAAAAATTTTAACACAAAAATCGTTTGACATTGCTTAATAAGTGTGCTAGTATCATAGATGTACACTTTTTAGAAGGAGGAATTCATATGGTTGACAACAATGAACATTTAAAGGATGTGGCGCTCCGAATTAGAAACGCCAGAGAAATCTTAGGGTTCACCGAAGAAATTATGGCACAGAACACAGACACCACAGTTGAAGAATATCATGCTTACGAAAACGGCGAAAAGGACTTCGGATTCACATTCATTTATAAATGTGCAAAGTGTTTAAAGCTCGACCCGACAGACCTTTTAAAAGGCGCAAGTCCGACGCTGACCAGTTTTGAAGTTACAAGACACGGCGACGGTCTCCCCATTACAAGAAAAGAAGGATATGAATATAAAAACTTAGCCGCTATGTTTAAAAACAAAACGGCAGAACCTTATCACGTTGTGATTCCTTATTTAGAGAATGCGGACAAGAGCGAAGGTTCTTCTCACAAAGGTCAGGAACTTGATATCGTTATCCGTGGTTCCTTAAAAATCACAATCGGTGACAACACACAGATTTTAAACGCAGGCGATAGTATCTATTATAATAGTACACTCCCCCACAAACTTTCTGCACACGGCGGAAGCGATGTGGAAATCTATGCAATCGTTATGAAAGAACAAGAAGGAAGCGGCACGAAATACGAAGCAGATGTTCCTGCATCTGTTGTACGCGGCGACAAAAAAGCACTCGAAGTTTGCTCCCACTTTATCAATACCGTGGAAGATAAAGATGGTCGCCTTGTTGACATTTCCTTTACAGATGAGGAAAAATTCAACTTCGCATTTGACTGTGTAGATGCTTTAGCGAAGAAATGTCCCGATAAGATGGCAATGCTTTTCGTTTCAAACAAAAAGGAAGAAAAGCGTTTCACATTCTCCGACATCAGTCGCTACTCTTCTATGACAGCAAACTACTTTAAATCTCTCGGCATCAAAAAAGGCGACCGCGTAATGCTCGTTTTAAAACGTCATTATCAGTTCTGGTTCTCGATTTTGGCGCTACATAAAATCGGTGGA
>JAZRET010000247.1:0-1525 GCA_045660945.1 Congzhengia sp. | reverse complement strand
ATGACACCAATGATTTTGGCGCTTGCGCCGTTTTATGGAACAAATCCGGATGTGGCAGAGGTGGTTGATGAAACGCTTGCTATTATTCTTTCAGAGCAAAGAGAAGACGGTTTGATTAACGGACCGGAAGGATATGAGCCTGCATCTACGGGCCTTGCGCTTTGCGCGTTTTCCGCGTTAGAGATTGACCCTGACGCAATCATAAACGGCGAAAACAGTTTGATTGACGGACTGCTTTCCACCGTGACGGAAGATAAAGCAGGATTTCCGAACGCGTTTGCAACCGAGCAAGGGTTCCGCGGACTTTTGGCGTGGAGTCTTTTAAAAAGCGGCGCAGGAAAATGCGTGTACGATTTTAAAGATAATGAAATGGAAGAAGCAAATGCGTCAGGTGCATATTTGTGTCCTGTAAAATTCGAGGTATCTCCAACCAGCGCTGCAACTGTTGTTGTCGAAGGCAAAACGCCACTAAAACAAAATGTCTATGACCTTTCGGCGGGAACATACAGTTATACGGTTTCCGCGCCGTATTATATTTCCGAAACCGGCACGTTTACCGTTACGGCTGAAGAGGAAACGGCGCGCATCTTAAAAACGCAGAACGTATCCCTTTTATATGCCGGTGGTGGCGGTGGCGGCGGTTCTTATGTAAAACCGGAAAAAGAGCCCGAAAAGGAACCTGAAAAGGACGTAGAAAAAGAGACGGAATCTGAAACGGAAAAGAATGTATTTACAGATGAGACATTCCCGGATGTTTGCGCAGACGATTGGTATTATCCGTCCGTGAAGTATGTGTATGAAAAAGACCTTTTCCGCGGAACAGAAAATGGTTTTGAGCCGGAATCTAAAATGACACGCGCGATGCTCGTAACCGTTCTTCACAGACTCGCCTCACCCGAAGAATCCGCAGGAGAAAATATCTTTTCAGATGTCCCGGACGATGCGTGGTACCGGGAAAGCATTCGCTGGGCGGCGAAAGAAAACATTGTTGGCGGCGTAGAAGAAGGAAAATTTGCACCCGATGCAAATCTTACAAGAGAGCAACTTGCGGTAATTCTTTATCGATATGCAATTTATAGTGGAATGGAAGTAGGTAAGGATGAGACCGTGCTTTCTTCCTACGAAGATGCAGAAAACATCTCTTCTTATGCGAAAGATGCCATGCAGTTTGCAGTAAGCGTGGGACTTATCCGCGGAAGGACAGAAAAAACCGTCGCTCCAAAAGAAAGCGTAACACGAGCCGAGGTTGCAACCATTCTGATGCGTTTTTCCGAGGTGGGCTAACATATGATAAAAAAGCATAAAGAGAAGATTCTCTTTGGTGCGGTTGTTGTTTTATTGCTCATGGTTTCCTTTTTTGCAGGAGAGCCCCTTAAAAAGTCAGAGGTGGGTTCTGTTCAAAAAGAACAACAAACCGCCATCACGGAAATTACTGCCGTTCCCGCTGAAAAACCAATTGTAACGCAGACGCAAAAGACAAGTGCGCCCGAGGAAGAAAAACTTTTAGAAGAACCGACGAACGAGG
>JAZRET010000246.1:0-2347 GCA_045660945.1 Congzhengia sp. | reverse complement strand
AGACACTCACAGAAAAACTGAAGCTTATGATTTCCAACTGAAGTCAGAAAGGAATGTAAGAGATGCTTTTTAATCTTTGTATTGAAAATGCGGCGCTGATTGAAAAAGCAGATATTAACTTCGGTGATGGTTTTCACGTTTTAACCGGCGAAACGGGTGCCGGTAAATCCATTCTTATTGGATCTCTTAATATGCTTTTAGGTGAGAGGGTAGGACGCGATTTTATCAGAAACGGGAAAGACTATGTGTATGTTGAAGGGCTTTTTTATTTATCGGCGCAGGCGCAAGAAATGATAAAACAGTTCGATATTGAGCCGGAAGAAGACGGGAGTGTCATTGTTTCAAGAAAGTTGTCAAAAGATGGGAAGAACCTCTGTAAAGTGGGAGGAAAGACCATTCCGGTATCTGTTCTTCGTGAAATCGGAAGATTTTTGGTTAACATCCACGGACAACACGACAATCAAGCACTTTTAGACCCGGCTTGTCATATTGATTTTTTAGATGCATTTTTAAATGAAACATCCGAAAATACGATGTCACTTTATAAAGAAACCTACCTGAAATTTAAGGAAGCGGAAAAAGAATTAGAAAATATTGAAGACGATGAATCAGAACGTGCAAGAAAAGCAGAACTTTTAGAGTTTGAAATCAAGGAAATTAAAGATGCAAATATTCTTTCCGGCGAAGAGGAAGAATTAAAAAAGCAGAGAGAACTCGCAAAGAACAAGGAGACATTTTTAAAAAATTGTTCAGGCGCTTTAGATGTTTTATATGAAAATCAGGACAATATCTGCGTATATAATTTACTCTCTGATGCGGAACGGTTTTTAGAAACTGCGGCGGAACTTGATAACTCTTTAGAAGAAGCATCAGATAAACTTACTGAAATCCGCTATCTTTTAGAAGATGTAACGTCGGCTGTAAGGGATAAACTCGAAATAACAAACGATTTTTTTGTCCCGCTTGAAGAAATTGAAGAAAGACTCGATGTTATTTACCGCCTGAAAAGAAAATATGGAAATTCCGAAGAAGAAATTTTATCCTATTTAGAACATGCGGAAAGTGCGTTTTTAGCGCTACAAACGGCAGATGAAAGAAAAGAAGAACTTGAAAAAGAAAAGATACGTCTTTTTACTGAAGCAACGCGCCTTGCAAAAGAAAATCACGACGCGCGCGTAATTTCAGCAAAGGAAGTAGAAAAGAAGATCAAAGAAGAACTCAAAGAACTCAATATGGAAAATGCTGTTTTTTCTATTGAAATTTTGGAGTGTCCGCTTAACAAATACGGCATGGACAACGTAGAGTTTTTGCTCTCTGCCAATAAAGGAGAACCGTTAAAGCCGTTATCTAAAATCGTATCCGGCGGTGAGCTTTCTAGAATTATGTTGGCGCTTAAGAAAGTGCTCACTTCAGGAGATCTTGCAGAAACCTTGATTTTTGATGAAATTGATACCGGAATCAGCGGAAAGGCGGCGGGGAAAGTCGGGGCAAAACTTTGTGAAATTTCAAAGAAAAAGCAAGTTTTGTGCGTGACACATCTTCCGCAAATTGCGGCACTTTCTGACAAGCATTATAAAATCAGTAAGGCAGAAGTGGATGATAAAACCGTTACGACGATTGAGGCTCTTGATTACGAAACGAAAAAGCAGGAAATTGCGCTTTTAATCGGCGGAGATCACGTAACAGACATTACCTTGGCGCAAGCAGAAAGCATGATAAAAAACATATAAAATAAAAAGACACAGTATGAAAGCTGTGTCTTTTATCTTTGTCGTTATTTTTCTTTATTTTATTTTCTTGCATCCATTACGGTTTCTACTTTTAGAATATCTGTGGTATTTTCTGTTCCGGCAGTAATTACCACGCGGTCGTTGTCTTTTACAAAACCAAAGCGTTTTGCGCAGGCAACAGAGTGGTCAAATAAAACGTTTGCATCAATCTGATAAATCGCACGGATGGGATTTACACCCCAGGAAAGTGCAAGTTGATGATAAGTCTTTTCAATCGGTGTGGTTGCAACGATTGTTTCCTGTGGGCGGAATTTTGAAACTCTACGCGCAGTATAACCGGATTTTGTGACTGCGATAATAGCCGTTGCTTTTACATCACGTGCCGTTGTACACGCTGCATCACAGATCGCATTTGTGGTATCGTTTGAATTGTTTTCGTATTGCATATCTTTGTAGATATCCATATCAAATGCGTCTTCTTCTGCCTGAATTGCAATTTTAGACACCACGGAAACAACTAAGTCAGGATGCTCGCCGATGGCAGTTTCGCCTGAAAGCATAATTGCAGATGTACCATCAAATACAGCATTTGCAACGTCAGTGATTTCAGCTCTTGT
>JAZRET010000245.1:0-3535 GCA_045660945.1 Congzhengia sp. | reverse complement strand
CCCGGGAAGCTGCATCGTACTGTTTTAGAAAAACCGGGTGTTTATGAGAGATATAATATCTTATTTGAACATCATATGATTTGTGAGGAAATTTTTAAAACGTTTTCAAACGAAGCAAATGTGTTGCGACTCAAAAAACACAAGCCGATCGAAGAAATTTTTTTTAAGATGGATGAATACTGCGCACATTTCGACGGAGAGGTATTAGAAAACATCCTCTCACACTTACTGGATGAAATTTTTTATCAGATATATCTTTTAAAAGCCCCAAAACAAGACAGACGTTTTGCGTCCAATCCACTTTTGACAAAAGCGTTGCATTTTATCGAAGAAAATTTGGGCGATGAACTTTGTTTAGAGAAAATTTGTGAGGAACTTTTTATCACTAAAGGGTATTTAAACAAACTTTTCAACCGTCATATCTGTATGAGCCCCGGAAAATATATCACATCAAAAAGGCTTATCGCGGCGCAGCAGGATATGAAAAATGGTTTGACTCCGACGCAGATTTATGCAAAATACGGTTTTCGGGAATATTCCACGTTTTATCGAAATTACAAGGAGTTCTTTGGGTATCCGCCGTCGGAAGAAAAGGGAAGAGAAAATTTAAGAACAATCGCAATGTAAAAGAGCCTGACAAAGTCAGGCTCTTATTTTTTATTTATCCCAGTCTATTACAACTTCTTCGTTAGTTAAAACTGCTTTTTCAATTGCGTTCATAATATAAACCGGAGCAATAAATTTTTTTGCATCCTGTTCAGGCGCTTCGCCTTTTAAAAGACGGTAGAAGTGGTCAAACTCTTCGCGGAAAATTTCCTGCTGGAATTCAATCGGTTCTGATCTGGTACCTTTGAATGTAAAGAGAGAAATATAATAGTGATCACTATGGCTTCCGTAGAAACCAAGAATATCATAATCGTCATAACGGAAGATGAGATTGATGTCTTCATTCTTTTCGCGTGCGACAACGCTTTTCGGGTAACTTCCGAATACTTCACAAACAATTTCTACAAGGTGCTGTGCATAGAAGTAAAAATCGCCATAATCGTTTTTGGGATTAATGGGAGCACGTACAACGCCGCCGATGGTTCTGTCTTCAGAATCTTTCGGCGCACCAACAAGACCTTTGATTTCTTTTAAGATTGAACAGTGTTTTACGGTAGAACCGCCGGTGAATTTGTTTCCGTATTTTTCAAAAAGAGCAATCATTTCTTTTGCTTCTTCAATTTTTACCGTGATGGGCTTGTCCATAAATACGGGAATTCCCGCTTCAAGATACGGTTTTACGTAAGGAAGATGATGTTTTCCGTCGCGTGCGGTAACCATAACACCGTCCACTTTTCCAACTAAATCGTGAGCGTTTTCCATCACCGGAACACCATATTTTTCTTTTAAAGCGTTCGCGGGGTCGGCTTCATTACTGTATACGCCGATAACTTCAACATCGGAAAATTCAGCGTCGTTCTTAATGAACTCTAAAAAGTTAATCGCGTGTGAATTTTCGCAACCTAAAATAGCAATTTTATACATAATAATCCCTCCTGAAAATTCATTATCTTTATTATAAAACATTTTTTTAAAAATGTAAATTGCAAATAGTAAAATATATATTGCAAAAAATGTACAAAGGTACATAAACAATTCACTTGACGAATCTTGTCGAATCGTGTTATACTTTTCCTTGGAGAAAAGGGGATTTGTATGAAGGATCAAGCGAATCAAAAAGAGAACGAAAAGAAACGTCTTGAAAAGTGGCTAATGCTAATTGCCATTCTGCTGGTTTCCGTTGTCGGGACGTTTATGCTGATGATGGAGCAATCGGAAACATCCAATGTTTCAAACGAAAGTATTCAAACGGAAACGATTTCGGGAGCTGAGAGTGTTGTATCCGCAGAAGCTGAATACGTAACAAGCACGGAACGAAAACCAAATAAAGAAAATAAAATCAATATTAACACCGCTACGAAATCCGAATTGATGTTTTTAGACGGTATTGGTGAAAAACGGGCAGAGAGCATTATTTCTTATCGGGAACAAAGGCCTTTTCAATGTATTGAAGAGATTATGAACGTAAAAGGTATCGGGCCTAAGACATATGAAAAGAACAAAGAGATTATATGTGTAGAATAAGGATGTGTAATTTATGTTACACATCCTTTTATATTTTAAAAAACTCAGCAAAAACGCGGTCTTTTTCAACGGTCAGAACGGCATATTCCTGACGAATGTAACCGATAGAGCCGGGGTTTAAAAGAAAAATACCGTCTTATTCTTTTAAAAACTGTTCGTGTGTATGCCCGAAAAGGCAAATATCGCAACCAGAGGCCTTAGCGTGTCTTTTGATGACGTGTTTTGTTTGCTTTACGGAAAATTTATGTCCGTGAGACAAGAAAATTTTATGCCCCGAAATTGGGATGATGTGAGTGAGTGGTGTAGTTGAGAAAAAATCGTTGTTACCGAGAACGCTTACAATAGCATGCGTGCGCCCGTAAATCATCTCTAGATATTCAACGTCTTCCGCCATATCACCAAGATGGATGATATGCTTTATTTCCGGGTGTTTTTCAATTGAGATATCAAAACCGTTTGTGTAATTATGACTGTCGCTGAAAACCAAAAACTTCATCTTTGCCTCACTGTTTTTTAAGATTTATACTCTAATTATATATGATATAAGAAAAAAAGTAAATGCTTTCAGAAAGAAATCGATATTTTTACAAAATATATTGCAAATTGCGAGAAAAAGTAGTATAATTAGTATAAATAATGATAGAATTGTACTATATTTGGTGGTACAAAGAAAATATGAGGAAAAACCTGATTATGAACAATAAGAAATGGATACTGATGTATAAAGAGCATCGGGCAGAGGATATTTTAACCTTAAGCAGAGAACTTAGTCTTCCTCCGGTGATTGCGACGGTGCTTTTAAACCGTGGAATTACAGAACCGGAAAGTTTTATTCATCCAACGGAAGATGCGCTCATTGATCCCTTTTTGATGAAAGGAATGGAAAAAGCAACGGAGCGTATTTTAGCGGCGCTTGAAAATCACGAAAAAATTGCGATTTACGGTGATTACGATGTTGACGGAATCACGTCAACTGCGATTATGGTGCGCTTTTTGCGTTCGCATAATGCGGATGTCACATACTATATTCCGGACAGATTAGAAGAAGGTTACGGTATCAACCAAAATGCGATTGATAAAATCGCAGAGCAAGGCGTAACACTTTTGATTACGGTTGACTGCGGCATTACTGCAGTACATGAAATTGAATATGCAAAACAAAAGGGAATCGAAACGATTATTACAGACCATCACGAGTGTAAAGATGAAATTCCGGATGCGTACTGTCTTTTAAATCCAAAGCAGCCGGAGTGCCCTTATCCCTTTAAAAAACTTGCAGGCGTTGGCGTTGCATTTAAACTCTTGCAGGCTTTGACCATTAAAATGCGTTTTCATATGAGAGAACTCATTGAGTCTTACTGCGACCTGGTGGCGATTGGTACGGTTGCTGATGTGATGCCGCTTG
>JAZRET010000244.1:0-3280 GCA_045660945.1 Congzhengia sp. | reverse complement strand
AATACCTTCCGACGCAATAGAAGGAAGTGCGCAGATTTTGGCAATTTCATCGGCGCATTCAGAGGAACAGTCAAAACCAATACGACTCATTCCGGTATCAAGTTTTATGTGGATTTTCGCCGTTTTTCCGAATTTGACTGCGGCGTCAGAAAGTTTTTTTGCAAGGCTTACATCAAAAACTGCCACGCTGATGTTATTTTGCACCACTTCTTCTGCACAGGATTCATCAATCCTCCCAAGCACCAAAACTGTTTCCTGAAAACCTTTTTTTCGCAGACGCATTGCCTCTTCAAACGTAGCGACTGCAAAAGCATCCGCACCGTTTGTCTTTAGCGTCTTTGCCATTTCAAAGAAGCCGTGGCCATAGGCATCGGCCTTGATGACACACATAATTTTCGCGTGTCTATTTGCACGGGCGCGAATGGAGCGCATATTAAATGCAACAGCATCCAAATCAATTTCTGCCCAGGTTCTCGTCATGTATTGTTTGTTCAAAACGTTCAGTCCTTTCTTATGTAATCGAAAAAATGGATTCCTTTAAAGTTTTGTCGTTATATTTAAAATCTTTATACGTTCCGCATAGGAGCGTATTGCCTTTTGCGTCTTTTAGCGTCAATTCAACCGGAGCTAAGGTTTTGTTGTCGATGGATAGAGTTGCCGTTTGGTATACGGTATCAAGCGCGGATAAATCAGTTACCAAAACGGTAACTTTTCCGGTTTTTGCACGGCTTACGGTCAGCGCGGTTTCCTCACTGCCGTAATAGGCAGAGAAAAAGCGGTTTACAAAAAGGAGTCCTAAGTGCTCCGCAGTCGGAACAGTGACAAAATAGTCGCTTCCCTCAGTCAGCGTTTTGGTTTTTTTCCCGTTTGTGACGGTTGTCACGGAGAGTCCGCTGTTTTCACTTTTCACTTTTGTGTAAAACTTGTCGGGCGATATTGTTTTTTGCTCTGCAACATATCGTCTTTCTGTTTTGTTTGAAAAAACGTCAAACTCAAAGAGGGCGCTGTAACCATCCATGTTACTGTAATGTTTATGAATCTTTTCGTAAATATCCATATCTCGGTCGGAAAAATATTCTATGGTGCAACCGTGTGCGCCGAAACTTATCATTAGTGTAAGAAGAATCATAAAAAGTTTCTTACACAAGAGAAAATACACTCCTTAAATTTCTGAAATATACGTTGTAATGTCGATTTTTTCTTTGAGTGCAATCGGTACATTTTTTAAAATGTCTTCTGCGGTCATCCCGTATTCTCCCGAATCTCGTTTTGCAAGTTCTCCGGTGGCAAGATGCAGATAAACAGCGGAGACTGCAGCATCTTCGGGGCTTGCGCCTTGCGCTAAGAGTCCCGTGATAATCCCTGCTAAAACATCTCCGCTTCCCGCAGTTGCCATGCCGGAATTGGAAACGCTGCTGATATAGATTTTTCCTTCCTTTGTTGCAACAATGGTTACGGCGTCTTTCAAAACGAGGGTTACGCCGTATTCTGTTGCAAATTTTTTTGCAAGCTCTACAGGGCGCATCTTGATCTCGTCAACGGAAAAACCGGAAAGACGGGAAAACTCCATAACGTGCGGTGTGAGCACGAGTTCTGCAGACACTTCCTTTAATAGGTCGGCATTGTCTTTTAGCGCATTTAGACCGTCCGCGTCGAGCACGGTTGGTTTGTCGTTGTTTAATAGTACATAGCGGATGATTTCTGCCGCTTTGCCTGAAGAACCAATACCACAGCCCATTAAAAGAACGTCTTGCGAATTCATTTTTTCTAAAATTACATCTTTGGAAGAAGGAGAAACGGTACTTTCTTTACAAGGAAGAATCAAAGTCATCACCGCTGCAACTTGCTTTGCGACCGGCTCGAAAATGGTTTCGGGAATTGCTGCCGTCACCATACCGGCACCGCTTTTCAAAATAGCGGAAGACGAAAGCACGGCAGCACCGCTCATTCCTTTGCTTCCGACAAATGCCAGCGCTTTTCCAAAAGAGCCTTTGTGTGAGTTTTGTATGCGCACCGGAATTCTGCCGTATACGCTTTTATCTATTATATCATATCCTGCGTCCAAGTCGTTTATGACTGCACGCGGAATGGAAATGTCGGTTTTAACAAGTTTTTTAACATGTTCTTTTCCGGGAAACAAGAGGTGTCCGGGCTTGATGACAGAAAAAGTGACACAGAGGTCCGCAAAAACGGAAGAGGTACTTGCTGCGCCCGTGTCGGCAGAAACACCGCTTGGAACGTCTACTGATGCAACAAACGCAGGACTTTCATTTATCACATCAATCGCCATTTTGGGTAGGCCTTCTGCTTCGCCGTGGAAACCTGTTCCGAAAATAGCATCGATTAAAATGTCTTTCTCTTTGCAATCTTCTACATTTATAAATGGAATCCCCATCGTTTTTACGATTTCATAATTCGTCTTTGCATCGACGGGAAGGGAAGTTGCATCAAAAAGAGAAACGCACGAAACGTCTGCGCCTAAGTTATGAAGCATTCGTGCGATAGCAAAACCATCGCCACCGTTGTTTCCTTTGCCGCAAACAACACAGATTGTTTTCTTTATAACTTCCGGCACTTCCTTTAAAAGTGCAGAAACAAATCCACTTGCGGCGTTTTCCATTAATAATATAGAAGGAACGCCATATTCTGTTATTGCAGTGCGCTCGAGCATCTGCATTGTTTTTACATCTGTCAGTTTCAATGAATTCACCTTCTTTTATATATAAGGAAAGAGTTCCTTTCCATTTTATAATAAAACACAGAAAAAGTCAATTCATATCCTTAAAACGCCGTTTTTAAATAGATGCAGTTCCTGCGCTTGTAAAAAAACACAAAGGAGCATTTTCAAGAAGGCGGTTTTCTATGCAAAACGACCAAAATAAAAAAAGATTCAAAAAAGGGTTGACAAGCCATAAGGGCTTGTGTTATTATAATCAAGCTGTCGCAAATGACACGAACGAAAAATTTTGAAAAAAATTTAAAAAAGTTCTTGACAAAGGGCGAACAGCGTGCTATAATAATTCTTGCTCTCTCACTTTTGAGGAGCAAACAGAACCTTGAAAAATGAACAGTGCAGGCTTAAGAAAATTCCAAGTAATTTTCAGGACAAAAAGACAAAGATATCGGTCAAAAGGATATCGCTCCGTTAGCGGAGAATTGAGAAGATTAAAACTTCTTGTATTTGTATATTACTCTTATGAGTTATATAACCATTACGAGAGAGTTTGATCCTGGCTCAGGACGAACGCTGGCGGCGTGCCTAACACATGCAAGTCGAGCG
>JAZRET010000243.1:0-6831 GCA_045660945.1 Congzhengia sp. | reverse complement strand
CAAAAAGTCCTGCACTGTTTACGGTTGCAAGCATCACTTTGCCTCCTTACTTCTCTGTCTTACCTAAATCTTATAGCTCTATGAGTTCTTTGGGGGCATGTACTAAATTTTTGTATCCTTCTTTTGTAACAACCACCAAATCTTCGATACGAACGCCACCAAATCCGTCAATATAAATACCGGGCTCTACCGTCATCAGCATATTTTCCTCTAAAATGTCTTCAGATTTTGGAGAAAGGGACGGTTTTTCGTGCACCTCTAAACCAAGGCTATGTCCTAAGCCGTGACCGAAACAACCTTGATACTTTTCATTTATAATGTTTCGCGCAATGGCATCAATCTCTTTTGTTTTCGCGCCGGCACAAATTTTTTCCATCGCCGCAAGTTGTGCAGATAAAACAGTTTCATAAATCTCTTTCTGCTTTTCGCTTGCTTTTCCTAAAACAACCGTTCTCGTCATATCACTACAATAGCCTTTGTATTTACATCCAAAATCAAGGGTTAAAAAATCTCCTGTTTCTATTCTTTTATCGGTTGCCGTTCCATGAGGCATGGCTGAGCGCACACCGGATGCAGAAATTGTTTCAAAAGACGTACCTTCGGCACCGTTTTTCCGCATAAAAAATTCTAAATCAAGGGCTATTTCTTTTTCCGTTTTGCCGGGTTTAATACGCGGCAGTATATAAGAAAAGGCGCTATCGGCAATCTCTGCGGCTTTTTCAATCAGCGCAATTTCCGCATCTGTTTTTATCATACGGATTTTGTTAATCTCCTCGGTTGCAGGAACAAGCGTCACTTCGGGTGCTTGTTGTTTCATTCTCAAAAATTCACTGAAGGTACAAAAACCATCTTCAAATCCAATGGGCTCTTTTTGGTCTTTTAAAAATCCCATCAACGGTTTTTCTGCTACATCAAAAATTTCAAAGTCGGGCGCCTCGAGTTTCGCCTGCACGGTATAGCGCGAATCTGTAAAAAGGAGTCTTTCATTTTCTGTCAAAAAGAGCGCACCTTCTCCTCCCGTAAAACCGGAAAAGTAATATAAATTTTCCGGCGACGCGATAAGATACGCAGTCTTTGAAAATTTTTCAAATAATCTTTTTATTCTCTCTGGATACACTTTATTCACCGCCTGATATTTGCGTTTTTGAATCCTCTTAAATACCAATTTTATCACAGATTGCATATCTTTGCAATCATTTTCATATATAATAAAAAACCAAAAACGGAGTAAATTATGAAACAGTTTTTGAAAGAAAATCTTTATAGCATCTTGCTTTTAATTTTAGTCGGTATGGTGCTTATTTTCTGTGGTCGGCTCATTCACTATGAGTTTTCAACCCGTTTTGCAACCGAAGGGCTTACTAAGGCTTCTGACCTTGTGCGATGCGCAGAGTATTTCGGTTGGGAAGTGGACAGCACCAGTAAAACAACAGAAACGATTTATATTCCAAAAGAATTCGATAGCGTATGGATGCGCTATAACGAACTGCAAAGGCTCTGCGGTTTTGACCTTTTGCCACACCGTGGAAAAAGTGCCCTACGCCACACATTTCGTGTGTTAAACTTCCCCGGAATGGCTGAAACGGAAGCTTTTATTAACCTCCTCGTAATCGACGGCCATTTCATCGGCGGAGACTGTTTTACCGTTGCCTTAGACGGCATGATGTTGCCACTCGATATCCGTTCGCTGCATTAAAGATGGATGCTTACATCCCCCGTACCGAGTGTCACGATTTCACCGTTTTCGAGTCGGCAAACAAGGTTTGCCTCGTCATCAATATCTATAGCCGTTGCGCGCCCTTTATACGCGCCTGACAAAATTTCAATTTCTTTTCCGATTACGCAGGAAGCACTTTTATATTCTGAAAGGTACGCCTTCTGCGCGATGTTTTGATACAGTGTCGCAAATTCTTTTAATATTTCTTCTATGAGTGTTTTTTTCTCAATTTCTCTCTCCACAAAGTTTGAAAGGCAAGTGGTTTTATAGGAAAACTCTTCCGGGTATCCTTCTTCAGGTTCTGTGAGATTGATGCCGATTCCCAAAACCGCATATTCCATTTCTCCATCTTTCCCAAAAGCACTCTCGGTCAAAATGCCACAGAATTTTTTCCCGTCAAAATATAAATCATTTACCCATTTAATTTGCGTCTCTACAGAAAAAAGGCTCTTTACCGCTCGCCTTACCGCGACAGCCGCGGCAACTGTGACAAATGACGCATATTCTACAGAAAATGAAGGTTTGAGTAACAGACTAAAATAAACGCCTTTATCCTTTGGTGAGTAAAATGTTTTTCCCAAGCGCCCACGCCCTGCAGTTTGGTGTTCGGCAACTAAAACAGTACCTTCTATAGCCCCTTCTTTCGCAAGTTCTTTAATCTCTAAATTGGTTGAAGGGCTTGTCTTCTTATATATATAATCAAAATTCACTTCGCTCACCTCTTTTTCATTATTATACTATACATTTTTCTGTTTGTCCACGGTAACGGTTCTGTATTTTTTCAAATGCGCATATAATGATGAAAAAAGGGGGCGTATGGCTTGAGAAGCAAAAGAAAAAGATATTATCACAAAACCGTAGTTGTAAGAGATTTGTTTTCCGATAATACCGTATTTTTATGCGCGGTTTTCGTTGCCGCCGGTATTTTTGTGTCCAGCGCCGCAAAAATTTCCATCCCCATAAACCGAGATATCATTATGCATACATTTTCAGAAATTTTACTTCCGAAAGAAACTGCTCCGGTTTATAAAAATTTCTA
The DNA here is from genome assembly GCA_045660945.1 of Congzhengia sp. Taxonomy (GTDB): domain Bacteria; phylum Bacillota; class Clostridia; order UBA1381; family UBA9506; genus Congzhengia. The sequence continues at coordinate 4,075 of JAZRET010000243.1, read as the reverse complement.
TGATCACATGTTTCAGGTGTTCCCTGCGATGCGCACAAACGAGGCGCTAAGAAAAAAATATGCGGCAAAACATGGTGGAATCAAATACGAAGATAACAGAAAAGAGAGCGAATCGAGCCCCATCACGGGCAACATCAAACCTTTGGATATGTCTTCTAAAGGACTGACCTTTCGAAATGAAACGGCGTACACACCCGATGCAAATGCACTTTTAAATACGCCCTTGGATTTTCATTTTGAAAGTGGATCTCCAAAAGTTTTAATTATGCACACGCACACGTCGGAAAGTTATTCCGAAAGTGCGGGTGCTCGCACAACGGACAATACAAAAAATGTCGTCCGCGTTGGCGAAGTGATTACAGAGACTTTAGAGAAAAACGGAATCTCCGTCATCCACGATACCACACAAAATGATGTACCTTCTTACAACGGTTCTTATAACAAGGCGCTAAAAAACATCTCCGCACAAATTGAAAAACATCCGTCTATTGAGATTGTTTTAGACATACACCGCGACTACGCCGAACAAACCAAAGAAGACGGAACGAAAATACAACTTAAGCCCGTCTCTACCGTAAACGGCGAAGACATCGCACAAGTGATGTTCGTTGTTGGTACAGACGCCCGTGGACTAGAACATCCGAACTGGAAACAAAATCTTGCATTTGCAATCCAGATACAAAACAAATTAAACGAAGTTTCTCCGAAAATTGCGCGTCCCATCAATTTAAGACGCGAGCGCTTTAATCAGCATCTCACGAAAGGCTCTTTGATTGTAGAAGTCGGCACGGCCGGAAATACCATAGAAGAATGCGAAAATACGGGGGTTTATATTGCAAAAGCAATCTCTTCCGTTTTAAAAGAATATCGCTAAGTTTTTCCGCACATACTAAGAAAAACAAAATGAAATGGCGGAAAAACTATGAATCTTACAAAAAATATTGAAGAAAACAAAAAACTGTTAGATGAACGCCTTCCTTTCGGGAAAAGTTATGACATCTTAAAACGTGAACTTGTCATCGGCGGAAAAAACGCAGTGATGTATTTTATCGACGGATTTGTAAAAGATGCCGTAATATCTAAAATGATTACCTTCTTTTTGGGAATCACGGAAGACAAACTCCAAAACATACAGTCTGCAGATGACTTTGCAAAGCATTTTGTCCCCTATGTGGAAGTGAATCTTCAAAATGACGTGGATAAAATCATCGCACAGTATTTGGCAGGTCCTGCCGTTTTAATGGTTGACGGCTTTGAGGAAGCCATCATGATTGATGCGCGTGAATATCCTGTAAGAGGCGTGGAAGAACCGGAAAAAGAAAAAGTTCTCCGCGGTTCTCGTGACGGATTTGTCGAAACGGTTGTATTTAACACCGCACTGCTTCGCCGCAGAATCAGAGATCCGAAATTCATTTGCGAGGTTGTTCCCGTCGGGGTGCGCTCTAAAACTGATGTGGTGATTTCTTATATTGATGACATCGTAGATAAAAAAGTTTTAGAAAAAATGAAAAAGAAACTGCAGTCAATCGATGTTCGTTCTCTTACGATGACGCAGGAGAGTTTAGCCGAGTGCCTCGTTCGTAAAAAATGGTACAACCCCTTTCCAAAAGTACGCTATACCGAACGCCCCGATATCGCTTGCGCAAACATACTCGAAGGAAACATCGTGATTTTAGTGGATAATGACCCTTCTGCAATGATTCTGCCGAGTTCTATCTTTGATTTTATTCAGGAGGCAGATGATTTTTACTACCCTCCCGTCATCGGCGGTTATATGCGTCTTGTAAGAAACTTAATCTTCTTCTCCACGCTCGTCTTAACGCCTCTGTGGATTTTGGCCTTAGAGTATATGGACACCCTTCCCACATGGCTGCATTTTTTAAAAATCGCAGAGCCAAACGATGTTGCACCTATCGTGCAATTACTCCTTTTAGAGATTGCTATCGACGTTTTAAAACTTGCCTCCGTTAACACTCCGAATATGCTCGGAAACTCTTTGAGTATCATTGGTGCACTGATCTTGGGAGATTTCGCCATCGCTTCTGGCTGGTTTGTGCCGGATACCATTTTATATATGTCGATTGTTTCCATCTTTAGTTTTGTACAACCCAGTGTAGAATTAAACTACGCCTTCAAATTCATGCGCGTTTTACTCCTCCTTTTAACCTATTATTTAGACATCTTCGGGTTTATATCAGGCCTCTTGCTTTCACTTGTTTTCATTGCTTCAAACAAAACAGTGACAGGCAAAGGATACCTTTATCCCATCATTCCCTTTAATGCACATGACTTTAAATATAAGTTTTTGCGTCTGAAAATCCGCGCGCGCACCAAGAATCATTAAATGAATCTGTAACAAAAACTTAAAACTGTATTCATTGACTCGCCGCCTCCTTTTGTGCTATAATGTATGATAGCATAAACTATAACTAACTAATGGAGGTAATTTATTATGCGAAAGACAAACAAACTTGTTGCGCTTTTGCTGACACTCGGCATGCTTCTTTCTTTAGCCATCCCGATGCAGGCATCAGCAGCAGTTTCGTTCTCTGACATCCCGTCTGACCATATCTACTACAGCGCAATCACAACCCTCGCTGCAGAAGGTATCTTAAACGGATTTGAAGACGGAACATTCAAACCGGAACAGCCGGTTACAAGAGCACAGTTCACAAAAATCGTCTGCTACTCATTAAACACAGGCGATCTTACTTATTCTGAAAGCGAACGCGCCGTATTCCCGGACGTTGCACCCAATCACTGGGCAATCAACAACATCATCACCGCAAAAAACTCTAAAATCATCAACGGTTATGATGACGGAACATTCAAGCCCGAAAATAACGTTTTATATGAACAGGCCGTGAAAATGGCAGTTTGTGCTTTGGGTTATCCTGAATCTTATGCGATGCGCGAAGGCGGTTATCCCAATGGCTACTTCAAAATCGCGAACAAAGCCGGTCTTTTAGACAAAATCACAGATGCAAAAATTGGTGAGCCTTTAACCCGTGGCGGTGTTGCGCAGCTCATGGACAACTTCTTAGACGCCAACATGTTTGACTCTGAAAAAGGTGTTGAGAGTGAAGGTTCCGTAAGAGATGAAACTTCCACAAAGGCAACTGCCGAAGGAAGAATCGTTTCTGTTTATGGCCTTTCCATGTATTATGATGAAACCAGTCCCTGCAATAAGCAGCAGATTGAATTAGAGCTTCCCAACGGTGAAAGAGTACTTTTCGGCATCGAACACTTAGGCATTTCTAACCCGAGTTCTTACCTCGGCAGAACCGTTACCATTTTCTACGAAAAAGACCGCTCCGTTGATTATTACGAAGCATACAACATCACACTTCGTAAAAACAGAAATGCAGAACTTACCATCAATTTAGAAAACATCGAAAGCTATACAAACACACAGATCAAATATTATGATGAAAATACAGAAGACATTGAAACCGTTTCTGTGGAAGCGGGTCTTCCTATTATCCACAATAACACCTGTGTAAATAGCTCCCTTTCTGCAATCCTTACTGCAAACGCTACAGCAGATGGTTCTATCACCTTAGTTTTTGCAAATTCTACAGACATCGCAGATATCGCATTTTTAAAGACCTACGAAACAATCGTAGTTGGTTCAAAGGATACCAGAAACTATAAAATCTACGATTATTATACACCTTCAACATCCTTTACATTAGATGAAACAAATCGCAGTCAGACAATCACCTTTACAAAAGACGGCAGATCTGCTGACTTTAGCAGTATCACCGTCAACAGCATTGTGTCGGTATCTTCCAGCCTGGATAACAAAAAAATCGATGTTTTGATTTCAACAACTACCAAAAAAGGTGCAGTTGTGGATATTTTAGGGGACGGTTCCTTTAAACTCGATTCCGGAAATACTTACTACAGAAAATCCGATTCCTGTCATGATAACGGCGCAATCACCGTTGGTGCTTACTTAACACTTTATTTAGACAGTTTCGGAAAAGTTGGCAGATATACAATGTCTGCAGAAAAATCTTATAATTACGCTTACTTAGCAAGTCGGAGGCCAAGCGGTCTTAGGAAGACAACA
>JAZRET010000242.1:0-2371 GCA_045660945.1 Congzhengia sp. | reverse complement strand
CGTATGAAAAAATTGAGGCAAGAACCGCGGCGACATTAGAAGAGGTTTCATCTGAGTGGATGAAAGTGTTATTTGCCGACGATGCGGAGAAGATTTCAAACATTCAGGAGGAAATGAAAGATTCGCCGTTTCATAACGAATTCAGCATCGTGAGAACACATCAGTATTATTATGAGATTTTTGATAAATTTGCAGACAAAGGAAATGCATTAAAAACACTTTGTAATCTTTGTAATATTGATATGAAAAACGTGATTGCAGTGGGTGACAATGATAATGACGCCGAGATGCTTTCGGCGGCAGGAAAAAGTGCAGCGGTGAAAAATGCATCAGAAGCAGCAAAAAAATCAGCAGATATTTTGCTTACGCGAACGAATAGCGAAGGCGCGGTGGCGGAACTGATTTCTATGTTATAAATTAAAAAGCGTTCAGGTTAAGCCTGAACGCTTTTTATTATTGATTTCGCTGATCGTATTGATTATAAGAATAAGCGGTGGGTTCATCATAGGTATTTTCCGGTGGTGCGGATGTATACATCGGGGTGATTGCCGGCTCTGATTTTTTGCGCTTGAAAAGCAAAACCAAAAGCGTGATCACTAAGACTACGAGGAGGACAACCAATCCGCCAAGTGTAAACATCAAAAAGGGGTTATCAAAGAGAAATGGATCTTTTTCATCAGAAGAATCACGTTCTTCTTCCATTGTAAATGCCGGATTATTTTCTGCAAATACGTCGCTTTCTTCTGCCGGCGCAATGAGAGGCTCTTCCTGGGTACCGCTTAAGGCAATCCAACCTGTGTAACTGTCAAATGTGGTAAGAGCCCAGCCTTTGTCGGTCTTCCTTGTGAGATGAATTTCGGAATTGTTCGGGATTTTACAATAAACATTATCTAAAGATGCCGATGGCTCGGAACGGAGGTTAATATACCCTTCCGGCGCGTTTACGTAAACCGTTTTATCAATGGCTTTTCCGGCGTTGTCGCGTGCCTCACGGTAAGTGGGTTTCGTAGCCGGGAGATAGATCCATCCCGATTGATAATCAATGCCGTCTTCAAAATAGGCAAATCCCCAGTTTCCGGCAACATCATACACTTCAAGGTGTGCACAGTCCGGCAAAATGTAGGTCACGAGCGAATCGGTGTTTGGCTCTTCACGCATATTTAAATATCCGTCTGAAGTACAAACATAGACATCGTAATAATAACCGCCGTCATTTGCAAAGACCTGCACCTGAGAAAGCAAAAGGCTAAGCGACATCAAAACGAGTGTCAATATGGCAAAAAGTTTCTTTTTCATAAGTAAGCCTCCTAAAATTTATAGCATCCGGTGGAGAAATTGTCCGCCGAAAAAAGATGCAAAGTTTAAAATAAAAGAAAGTAAGAATGCGCGTTTTATAGAAAAACACCGATAAACGATTCCCTCAACGAGAAACGAAAGAAGTTCTAAAACAATGAGCATTCCCACAGAGTATGCGTAAATCCCAAGAAACGGGATGAGCGAAAGTGTGAAATTTACCACGGGGTTTGTTGCGCAGTTAATGAGAGCCACAGCCAAAAGGTCTTTTCGCCCGCGCACGCCCAGGCACCACGCAAGAGGGATTTCAAACAAAAGCGTGACAGAAAGGTTTGTAAGGAGTCTGATGAGAATTCTGTCCATCAAAAATTCCTCCTATTTATGATAACTTTCGCCGGCACTTATCTTAAACGCTCTATAAATTTGCTCAAGTAAGATAACACGCATCAACTGATGCGGAAACGTCATTTCGGAGAAGGAAAGACGAAGGCGAGAGTGCTTTTTAATTTCTTCTAAAAGTCCTAAACTTCCGCCAATCACAAAAGTAAAGGTGTTTGCGCCGCCGACAGCTTCCTTTTGTATGAAGTCGGAAAAAGATTCGCTTGACATTTGCTTTCCTTCCACACAAAGAGAAATGAGTACATCGGTATTTTTGATGGCAGAGAGTATTTTTGTCCCTTCCTTTTTTAAAATAGCCTGTTTTTCGCTTTCCTGCGGTCGGTCGCTCATCGGTTCGTCCGGAATTTCAAGCACGTTTAACTTGCAGAAGCGGGATAAGCGCTTACTATATTCCGCGCACGCTTTTTTTATAAAATCTTCTTTTAATTTTCCGACTGCGATGATGTTGATATTCATGTATTTTCTCCCATCCATACTTTTGGCAGAACATTTACTGCCACGTCTGTTCCAACGGTAAAGCCTGCATCTAAAAGTGCTTTTCGCACAGCACTGTATGCCAGTTCCGGCAGATTGTTGTGCTGGGATAAATGCCCGAGCCAGAAAGATTTTGTGCCGGTTTTGGCAAGAGATACACAAAGTGCACCGCAGTTTTCGTTTGAAAGATGGCCGCCGTCGCCTA
>JAZRET010000241.1:0-3428 GCA_045660945.1 Congzhengia sp. | reverse complement strand
TTTAAAAAGGAAAGGTAGTTTGGCATGGGAAAAATAATTGTTGTTGCAAATCAAAAAGGTGGCGTTGGAAAAACGACAACTTCTGTCAATTTAAGTGCATATTTAGGAGATTTGAAGAAAAAAACACTGCTTATTGACTGTGATCCGCAGGGAAATGCTACGAGTGGTCTTGGAATTGAAAAAGAAAATTTAGAGCAGACCGTTTATAACGTGCTTGTGGAAAATGTGGATATCAGTGACACAATTATTGAAACAAAATATAAAAATTTATCGGTTTGTCCTTCTGATGTAGACCTTGCCGGCGCAGAAATTGAACTTGTATCGGTCAATAAAAGAGAATATATCTTAAAAAAGGCATTGGAAAAGATAAGAAATGAGTATGATTATATTTTGATAGACTGTCCCCCTTCCTTGGGCCTTTTAACACTCAATGCGTTTGCCTGCGCAGACAGCGTTTTAATTCCGATTCAGTGTGAATATTATGCGTTAGAAGGATTAGGACAACTTACAAATACGATTACTTCCTTAAAAAAGAGTATTAACAGTGAAATTGAAATTGAAGGTATTCTTCTTACAATGTTTGATAAAAGAACAAACCTTTCCACACTTGTATATGAAGAAGTAAAGAAATTTTTCCCGGAAAAAGTGTTTAAAACGGTAATTCCCAGAAATGTGAGATTGAGTGAAGCACCAAGTTTTGGAGAACCGATTTTGTCATACGACAAACTTTCAAAAGGAGCATTTGCCTATAAAGCACTTGCAAAAGAACTGATTAAAAACAACGGTAAGGAGAAATAAAATGGCAAAAAGAGGACTTGGAAAGGGTTTGGGTGCGTTAATAAGCACAGAAACCGTGATAGAAAATACAACAGAAACCGAAAAAGAAGTAAAAAAGATTAAAATTACGCAGATTGAGCCGAATAAAAATCAGCCGAGAACAGATTTTGATGAAGAAAAATTAGAAGCACTTGCTGATTCTATCCGTGAATATGGTGTTTTGCAGCCGATTGTTGTAAAACTCAATAAAAACGGATTTTATACCATTATCGCCGGAGAACGTCGCTGGAGAGCTGCAAGAATCGCAAAAATCAAGGAAATTCCGGCTGTTGTAAAAGCTTACGATGAAAAAGGCGAAAAAGAAGTTGCTTTAATTGAAAACTTGCAGAGAGAAAACTTAAATGCCATTGAAGAAGCTGCAGGAATTGAAGAACTCATCGAAGTTTACGGTTTAACACAGGAAGAAGTAGCAAAAAAGGTAGGAAAAAGCAGATCAGGCGTTGCAAATAGCTTAAGACTTTTAAATTTACCGGAAAAAGTAAAAGAATTTTTAAAAGAAGGTTTTCTTTCTATGGGTCACGCAAGAGCGCTCCTTTCTTTAACAGATCCTGTTCAAATGATTGCAGTTGCAGAAAAAATCATTCACGAAGATTTCAGCGTTCGCCAGACGGAAAGTTACATAAAATATCTTTCTATTGAGAAAAAGACAAAAGTTTTATCCAAAGAAGAAAAAGAAATGATTCGTTATATTAAATCTTTGGAAGAAAGTCTTTCTTCAGAACTCGGAACAAAAATCAGAATTGTCAATAAAAAGAATAAAGGTAAAATTGAAATTCCATATTCTTCAGCAGAAGATTTTGACAGAATCATAAAAATGATTCAAAAATAGAAAAAATCGACCTTCAAAAATGCCTCTATTTTCGATTTTTAGAAAAAAAGAGAGTTGTTTTACCATACAAGGACAAAAAGAGAACAGAGAAAAATTTTAAAAGAATTAGGGAAAATGTTTCACGTGAAACAAAAAAACAGTCACTTTTTTGGTGACTGTTTTTTTATGCATTTCTTTTGCTTATCTTTATAAATAGAAATCGTGGTTTCCGATTGTCTTATAAAATGTGCGGTTATTTACAATCCAAAAACTTTCGGCTAATTTAGGATTTAAAAAGTATAAACTTTTTCCGGCGTGATTTTCTCCCAAAAGTGCACGTTTTGCGGCAACAACACTATCACCAAGCGGCGTTTCGTAAATTGTGCCGTTTGCGGTTGGTGTGAACTGTATGCCATATTTTCGATCAAACACAACTTCCTTGACAGTATTGTCATAAAGCGGGCTTTCTACGCGATTTAATACAACATTTGCCACGCCAATTTTACCTTTCATCGGCTCTCCTTTGCTTTCTGCATGGACAATTCTTGAAAGCCAGTAAAGGTCTTCATCGCTGTAATACGGCGTACCAATAAGCCGTGCGGGAACGGTTACAGAAGGGGCTTTTATGTGAACTGTATAAGTGCTTTTATCCCACTCTGTACCCGTTTGAAAACTTTCTGCTATAAAACGAAGAGGCACATAAAAACGGTCTTTGTAAATGATTGCAGCAGTGTCAAGCGAAACCTTTTTTCCGTTTTGTAAAGCGGTCTTGCTGTTCTTTGTTAAAACAAGTGTTTGGTTTTCCTTTTTGATCTCTGCGGAGCCGGTTTTTTCATTCCATTTTATGCTGTTTGCACCAAGCGCATCAGACACTGCACGAAGCGGAATGATGGTTGTGCCATGATAAAGAAATGCGGGGTTTTCGGTTTTTAAATAGTGTCCGTTTACACGTACACAAACCGGTGTATCAAGCAAAAGATTGTCAGCAAATATGCGGGTTGGCGCGATAGATAATAAAATCATTAAAAGCGCAAGAAATTTTGTTTTAAACATAAAATCCTCCCTTGCGCATCACTCGTTATCCATTATAACGAAAAGATAAACAAAAATCAACCCACAAATTTTGGCAAAGAAAAAGCGCCCTCTTAAAAAAGAGAGCGCTTAAATTTTTTGGATGTTTTTTAGAAAAGAAATTCTGTATTTTTGATAAAGTCTTTTACCAAATCGTCTTTCATATCAGCATAAAATTTTACGGTGATATCATAACCGGATTTGTGCGCAGAAAATTCGGTATATCCAAAGTCGGGACGATTTACACCGTAAAACGTGACTCCGTCGATGGTAATCTTGCCTGCATCCGATGCAGAACTGAACGAACAAGCTTCTTTTACTTTTGCCAACACCTGTTCATTTGAAGATCCTTCTACGTTGATGGAAACGTCCAAATAAACGACATCGTCTTTTGCAAAACTAAAAAGTGTGGAATCGGAGTTGATGCTTGCATCACTTCCAACAGTACCTTTCGGGAGTTTTGTAGTTAAAAAGTTTTCAAATAAATATTTTACATCTTTTTTTGTTTCAATCATAGAAACATTTGCGTTTGCGCCGGAGAGTGATTCGTCTGCCGGGACATCTTCCAATTTCTTTCCGCAAGCGGCAAAACTAAAAGAAAGCATCAATATTAAACATAAAGCGAGTAATTTTTTCATAAATAAAATGTCCTTTCGGGGATGTTTTTTACGTGTTTTGTCCATTATACACCAAAGAAAAGGAAAAAGCAAGT
>JAZRET010000240.1:0-3045 GCA_045660945.1 Congzhengia sp. | reverse complement strand
CTACGATCCGACTTAAAGTGTACATATTAAAATATAGCACACTATGTCAAAAAAGTCAACCTATTTCCCGAAAAATAAATATTTTTTTGGAATTATGGACTTTCTTCCTAAAAAGTGGTATAATAATGTCAAACACACTTTGGAGGCGTAAAAAATGAGTGAATGTACACACAACTGTGAAACCTGCAGTCAGAACTGTAGCGAAAAAAAGACGAGTTTTTTAGAAGCACCGCACAGACTTTCAAACATTAAAAAAGTAATCGGTATTGTATCCGGTAAAGGCGGCGTTGGAAAATCTTCTGTTACCTCTATGATGGCGGTTTTGATGAACCGAAACGGATATAAATCTGCTATTTTAGATGCAGATATCACCGGACCGTCTATCCCGAAAGCATTTGGTATCAAAGAAAAAGCGATGGGAACAGAAGAAGGAATCCTTCCCGTGAAAACAAAAACCGGCATTGATATTATGTCTATCAATCTCCTTTTAGAAAACGACACAGACCCTGTCGTATGGCGTGGCCCTGTGATTGCCGGCACCGTAAAACAGTTCTGGACAGACGTTATCTGGAGCGATGTGGACTTTATGTTTGTGGACATGCCACCCGGAACAGGCGATGTTCCTCTAACTGTTTTTCAATCCCTTCCTTTAGACGGTATCATCGTAGTTACTTCCCCACAACAGCTCGTTTCTATGATTGTGGAAAAAGCGGTAAAAATGGCAGAACTCATGGACATTCCGGTTTTAGGCATTGTAGAAAATATGTCTTATTTTGCATGTCCCGACTGTGGCAAAAAACACGCAGTATTCGGCGAAAGCAACATTGAAGAAGTGGCAAAAAAATATAATATCCCCCGCGTTGTAAAACTCCCCATTGACAGCACGGTTGCATCTGCTTGCGATAAAGGTGTAGTAGAACTCATTGGCGCAGAATGGCTCAACGAACTCGCAGGAGATGTTGAGGAACTTCTTCAGGCAAATGAGGAGGCGTAAAAACGATGTCTATAAAAGGCGAGCAGGCAAAAGCATTATTTTTAGAAGGATATAACTGTGCGCAGGCGGTGTTTGTGGTTTTTGCAGAAGATTACGGTCTTTCTCGCGAAGCGGCATTAAAACTTTCGTCTTCTTTCGGTGGCGGCATTGGAAGACTGCACGAGGTTTGTGGCGCAGTTTGCGGTATGGCAATGGCTCTCGGGCTTATCGAAGGAAACACCGATCCAAAAGATAAACTTTCCCACTACGAAAAAGTGCGCGAACTGATTTCTGAATTCTCCGCACAGCATGGCGGCTATATTTGCCGCGAACTTCTTGCGTCAGGCAGCAAGAAAAATTGCGCTGAATTTGTATATTCCGCGGCAGAAATTTTAGAAAACTACCTAAATCATAAATAGTACATAAAAGCATAAACATACAAAAAACGGTCATCCTACTATCAGGATGACTGTTTTTTGTTAGGAGATGAATTTATGTATGCTTTAATTGCATTTATACCAATTCTGGTAACCGTACTTTTAATGACCGTTTGGAATCGCCCTGCAAAAGTAGCACTTCCGGTTGCGTGGCTGCTTGCTTCTCTTTTCGGGCTCTTCATCTGGAAAATGAATCTTTTAACCGTTGCTGCGTGCACAGTTTACGGTTTTTTATCTTCCATTGACGTCCTGCTCGTTGTATTTGGTGCAATTTTAATTATGAACACTTTAAAATATTCCGGTGCGATGGCTTCCATCAATCACGGTTTTACCAGTGTCAGCACCGACAAGCGCGTGCAGGCAATTATTATCGGATTTTTATTCGGTTCTTTTATTGAAGGTGCTGCAGGCTTTGGTACACCGGCGGCACTCGCTGCTCCTCTTTTGGTAAGCCTTGGGTTTCCTCCCGTGGCGGCGGCAACAGTTTGCCTGATTTTCGATTCTACTGCCGTTTCTTTCGGCGCAGTCGGTACACCGGTTGCGACTGCGCTCACTCAGTTAGGCAGAAGTGTCCCGAATGGTTTTTCCGAATCCCTAACTTTTTGGACCGCACTTCCCCATGGTATTGTAGGAATCTTTTTGCCACTCATCGGCATTTTTGTATTGGTGCGCGTATTTGGAAAAGAAAAAAGCTTTCGTCCGGTTTTGGAAATTGTTCCGTTTGCTCTTTTTTCAGGGCTTGCGTTTTCCTTACCTTATGTGCTTTTTGCAGTGTTATTCGGGTATGAATTTCCGTCACTCCTCGCCTCACTCATCGGCCTTATTATCACCATTTTTGCCGCGAAAAAGAAGTTTTTGCTCCCCAAATCCGATTGGGATTTTGCGCACGAAGCCGCGATGCAGAATACAACTTCAGAACACGAAAAGAAGATGCCCTTACTTCTTGCGTGGTCGCCCTACATTCTAATTGCCATCCTTTTGGTTGCGACGCGTATCCCTGCGTTTGGCATCAAGGCACTCATCAACACCAACGCAAAATTCCCATACCTCTTGCAGATTAATAATCTGTTTGGCATCGACGCTCTAGACTTTTCTTTAAAATGGGCAAATATTCCGGGGGTGATTCCCTTTATTCCCGTTGCCATAATTACTGCATTTCTGCATAGAATGCCGCCATCAGATGTTACAAGAGCCTGGAGTGAAACGATAAAGCAAATCAGCGGTGCTGCAATTGCGATTTTATTTGGTATTGCACTCGTTCAGGTTATGAAATTTTCCGATATCAACGAAAGCGGACTTCACAATATGATGGTAATGATGGCAGAACTCCTTTCTAAAACCGGGAAGACCTTATTTGTTGTGCTATCTCCCCTAATTGGCGTTTTGGGCTCTTTTATTTCAGGCTCAAATGCGGTTTCAAATCTTTTATTCACAAATTTGCAATTTGAAACGGCGCAGTCATTAGGACTCTCTTCCGTTTTAGTGGTTGCGATGCAGGTGATTGGCGGGGCGATTGGAAATATTATCTGCGTAAACAACGCCGTGGCGGTGTGTGCAACCGTTGGGATTTCCGGAAAAGAGGGGAAAATCATCAAAACCAACATCCTGCCAACTGCGATTTATACAGGACTTATT